>JAUWNF010000423.1 GCA_030612785.1 Phycisphaerales bacterium | reverse complement strand
GGTGACGAAAAACGCGGGTGCGCCACCCACAAGGGGTGACGCTACAGACTAAACCGAGAAGCCCTGAAGAGGTGGGCCAGCCATCCGGCCTGCGAGACGCAGGCCGCTACGAGACTCCGCAACCGACAACGGCGCTAGTGTGCTTCGACCCACAACGCATCGCCGGCGCGATTCGGGCGCGGCGCACCCGGCGCGCTCACGTCCAAGGCCCAGCGCTCGACCTCCTCGCCGATACGCCGCGGCGACTTGTGCCGGGCGATGGCGAGTTGGGTGGACCACAGCTCGCGACGGATCTTGACCATTTCGAGTTGGATTCTCTGAATGCGCCGCGCGGTCCGGGCATCTTCGGCGCGCAGACAAACCACCCCCAGGGCGATTGCCCCGAAGATCAACAACAAACCGACCATTCGGAAAAGGGTCACCGGTTGTCACCTGGCATCGGCCAACGTGTTCAACGGAATCCGAATCTCCACTCCGGTGGGCAGGTGCCGCGCATCGGAGAAGAGGTCCTCGTTTAACGCGAGAATCTCCTTCCACCGCTTCGAGCTTCCCAGGTGCTGCTGCGCGATGGTGCCCAGCAGGTCGCCCTGTTTTACCTTGTACAGGCGATACCCCGGCTCCGCGCGATGTGCCGGGTTCTTCGCGTCAGCCACGGCGCCGCCCAACGCGCCGCCGCTTGCCCCGCGCCTCGGCGCGATTCCTTCCACTACCGGCAGGCGCAGCGTACTTCCGACGACAACCATGTCCGGGGAACTCATGACCAACTGGTTGGCCTCGAAAACCGACCGGACGATTGCTCGTGAGGCGGAGCCGTAATAACGGCGCACGATTTCGGTCAGGGTGTCACCCTTCTCGACCGTGTGCCGCACCTCGGTGGCGGCGGACGGCTTGCGACGCCGCGGCACCCGTTCCAACTGGTCCGCGTAGCGAGCCAGTGCCGGCGGCAATTCCGCGTTCACCATTGCCGTTCGATTCTGCGGGACGCGAACCGGGACGAGCCCCGGTTCCGACCCCGAAATCACCTCGGTCGGTGAGGACTCTCCGACCAGCAGGTTCATGCCGTTGGCGCGGTTCTGGTCGGCGCTGACTACCGCGGACTCGGGAAGCTCGAGCGGTTTGGGAATCGGCCGTCGCCGTCGGGTAAAACGCTCCGGATCCGCGATGCCTCCCGGTTCCGGACCAGGGCTCTCGCGGCGGTTGGCTGCCGAATCGCTCCGCTTCGGAGAAGGCACTTCTGCGGAGGTGGGCTTGTCAGCCGGTAATGTGACTGGCTCGACCCGTCTGACTTTGCGGACCTGCTCTTCTGGCGGAATGGCAATGGGACTCTGGCCTGGCGAAGCAGGGTTGCGGAACAACTGATAGGGCATTTGTGGGCGGATGCGCTCGACTCCACCCCGATTGGCAAGGATCATCGCGAAGCAGACAATGAACCCCAATCCGACGACCAGCCCCACTTTGGTTTCCTGTGCCATCACCGACCTCCTCCGCGCCCCTACGTTGGTCCGAAGCGCGGGAACCGCCCGACCCGGTTCGGTGAACCCCGACCCACAGAATCACGCTCCGCTTATGCTTCCTCCAACGTGCGCTCGGTTCGCCGGGCAACCCGCAGTTTTGCGCTGCGCGCCCGGGGGTTCGAGCCGCGTTCCTCCTCGCCGGCGACCACCGGCCGTTTGGTCACGATCTCGTAAACGCCCGCTGCCTTTCTCCGACGGAAATCGCGTTTCACCATGCCGTCCTCGAGGCTGTGAAACGAAATGACGCCGATCCGCCCGCCGGGCTTGAGGTACTGCGGTGCCTGGTCGAGTAGTTTCTCCAGTGCGGCCAACTCGTCGTTCACGGCGATGCGCAGCGCCTGAAAGGTTCGCGTCGCCGGATGAATCTTCGACCGTCGCGAACGCGGGTCCACGCCGAGCGCCTTACACACGACGTCCGCCAGTTGGCGTGTCGTGGTGATCCGTCCGTCGCGTCGCACGCGGCAAATCCGCTTGGCGATCCGCCGACTGAAACGCTCCTGCGAATAGTGGTAGACCAGATCGGCAAGCTGCTTTTCGCCCAAACTGTTGACCAGATCGGCCGCCCGCCCTTCGAGGCGGTCGTCCATTCTCATGTCCAACGGCCCGTCGGTGGCGAAAGAGAAACCCCGCTCCGGGTCTCCCAACTGCATGGAACTGACGCCCAAGTCCGCGAGCATCACGTCAACCGCGGAGATGCCCGCCGCATCCAAGACCGGCCCCAGATCCGCGAAGTTGCCCCGGTGGAGCGTGACACGGCAAGGGCCGTCGGCCAAACGCTCGCGGGCGATATCGCGGGCCGCCGCGTCCACGTCAACGCAGCAGAGGATGCCCGCCGGCCCGATAGCCTGGGCGAGCAAACGTGCGTGCCCGCCGGCACCCACCGTGGTATCAACAACGACGTCGCCCGGATGGGGGGCCAGCAGTTCGACCACCTCCCCGGGCAAGACCGGCGTGTGTCCCGAGACTGGTTCGGTCACAAGTCTGCGGAGTCTTTCCTCCGAGAAAGGAGGGGGCGGTCACACCTCCGTGGTGACACCACACCCCCCGCAGCTCTTGGCAACCGTGGCTTCACGCAGGTTCGCAATGTGCGCAGAGACACGAACGTGGGCGTACTGCGATCCGAGACGACGAAGCCGGGCGACGCGACCCTCCAATTCGGAGATCTGGGGCGCGAGCGACGCCTCCACATCCATCACTGATCGGTCGCCGAGCAATCGCAGATGTAACTGACGCACCACCCTATTGTGTCTCCCGCTCATGGTGACATCCTGCCGCCACCGGTTGCCGCAGCATCGGCCCGGCGACTCCGTTCACTGTTTACGCCGACACTCGTCCCCGGATAACAAAAGGGAATTTCACTCGCCGGCAAATCGAACACCTTCGGCAGCACGCGACCTCCGGTTCGAGTCTCGTGACCGGGATGCTTGAGTCCGCCCGGGAAAGGTCGCCCGCCCGCGCCAACAACCGGGCGACCTTTCCGGGCTCTTCCCGCGCTCTGGACTCTAACTGCCCCGTAATAGCATCCGGGCCAGATGACCCTCTAGGTCTTATCCTCCCACTCGCTGCCGGCCATCCGCAAAAACTTCTGCAACTGAGGCCAACGCTGCTCGAAGTTCGCCTTGACGAACTCTTGGTATTCGCCCGTGCGCCATACATCGATGCGATCGTTGGCCCCCGCCAGGGTGATCTCCTTGCCCAGGTTGACCATCGAAATCTGCCGTTCGGGAAAGACCACGCGCCCTTGCTTGTCCATCTCCAGACGGCTGGCCAACGAATAAAACAACTGCTCGAACGCCAGCGGTTCGTCGCCGGCAATCCGTCCGGTTCCCAAGGCTCTCACCCACTGTTCGAACTTCCGTGACGGGCGTAGTGACAGCGTGTTTTGTCTTTCGCCCGGACACAGGTAAAAGGCGTCGCCATCGACCTCCGGATCGAGCCCGTTACGGAACTCCGACGGAATCTGTATCCGGTTTTTGGCATCGATGGTACGTTCGTAGGCATCCGTGAAGATCATGGGTTTCGCTGCCACCTGGCCCCTTTTATGTGGGACAACTAGGGTTACTGTACCACCAAGAACCACCGGACGCAAGCCGTGAAATGAAAAACTTCTTGAGACTTGCGAACCGGAGCCGCCGTCCGCAGACGCGACCCAAGTGGTTGCGTCTGGTCGTTGGCTACCCCCTAGATGTGTGAGCGCCGCGACGATCAGGCCTGGCGAATTTCCCAAGTGGGGTGAACGCCCGGCCTAAACCTAACCCAAGTTGGCCAGTTACGTGGCGACACCGGTGTTTGTGATAGCGCCAGGGCTGGTTTTGGACGCAAGTTATTGACTACATTCGGGTTCCTCGTTGTTCCATTTTGGCTCTCCCAGGCGGGTGGGTAACCGCACGCC
>JAUWNF010000532.1 GCA_030612785.1 Phycisphaerales bacterium | reverse complement strand
GAGTCTCTTGCGTCGTCTTGCGAATGATCTTGCTTTCCAGTTGTTCCCGTTGATTTCGCGGGCGTCCACCGCGAGGAAGGTCCTTTTCGATTCCGGCAAGACGCAACTCGGCAAACCGGCTTCGCCAACGGCCCACCGTGTGTGCTTTGACACCCATCTCCATGGCGACCTTTTTGTTCGACATGCCGTCCGCGGCGAGCAGGGTCATCCTGGCTCGGTCCCTTTGCCGAACCGAAATCCTGCGTCCTCGTGACCAACATTGAAGTGTCGTCCGTTCTTTCTTTGTGAGCTTGATACTTGGCGCTACTCGCATCCGAACCTACTCGAACGCAATAATACGACAGAGGAAGGCCGAAGTCAAGATAATGCCCATCAATTTTGAATCAGACCCCTAGGCCGTCTCCGAATCCATGACCACCATCTCCTCCAACGCCTTGGCACCGAACAGGTCCTCCCCGACGTGCTCGTTTAGCTTCTGCGAGAGAACCGCCCCTTGCTCCAGACGCTCCTCGAAGAGGTTGTTCAATTCCTTGGGGTCCTCCTTCAAATCGTAGAGCTCGGGTCTGGGTGCGTGGATGTACTTCAACTCCTGGCGGCGGACGGTGAACAAGGGGCTCCATCCATGGAGGACCAGGGTGGAGATGGTTTCAGCATAGATGGTATCGTCGTGGGCCTCCGGCCCGCGCAGCAGACTCGTCCCGTCGAACCGCACGTCCGGCTCAATGCCCAGCAGGTCCAGAATGGTGGGGACGATGTCGACGTTGCTGACCTGGCGATCGATCTCAAAATCCGTATAGGCGATTTCGCCGTCGTAGGCGTGGTCGGCATACTCGGTGCGGAGCGGTTCGGGCGGCAGGTAGAGGGCGTGAAGGCGTTGGCGAACAGCACCCCAATGCGGGCCAGCCCGTCGATCACCGGAGTTCGAACGCCCCGGTAGCCGTAGCAGCCGATGTGGTCGGCACGCGTGGTGTCCATGGTGATCACCAGGACGTTGCAGCCGGCGGCGGCCCCGCGCTCCAGCGGGATGCGGTCGCTGGGATCAAGCTCGGAGAGAACTCCAACGGTGGGGATTGGCTTGGCGATACCGGTACCACTGTGTCCCATAGACCAGGACCAGGATGCCCGCCGCCAGATACAGTCCGCGCTCGAGCCAAACGAGACGTCGCTTCGTTGGCTGGGGTGATGGAGATGGGGATTCAGAAGTAGACATGCAGCAGATTATTCCTGGCTACCGGCGGCGGTTAAGTTCACCCCGCAGGACGCTCAATAGTTGGGACCACAAGCCGCCACCACCCAGCTCGGCGCGCCGTAGGCCGGGCTCGGTTTCCCGATCAGAGCGTCGCGGGGCGTTGGGGTAAGTCAAACGAAAAGGCTACTTGGCGTTCCAGCACCGGGTAGATCACCCTGCACCGGTACCCGATGAATCGTTCCGCTTGGTGCGTCTCCTCGGGGCGAGCCGGCCGGCTGACGAAAAACTCTCCGAATCTAGCGAAAGCGGCCTTGAGCTTTCCGGCGAAACGGCGGTATCGCGGCACGCTGCATGGCGTTCGTGTTGGTGAGAGGGTCACCTGGTGTACGCCCGGCCACCTCTGGAGCGTGAGGCTCTCGCCAGCGGCTGGGTCGTACTGGTGTGTCTATCTGATGCGTCGTGGCTCCTGGTGGCGCGTGGGCAAGTCCAAGCTTCTCTCCACTTGGGGATTCGGCGTGAAACACCGGCTCACGACGGAAGGCGGCGAAGCGGCATGGATTCTGTCTGTCCACGCGTCAAACGTTGAAGCCACTGTCACCGAACAATTGATCTTGGCCAATTACGGCATTCCGACGACCACCTGGTCGGATTCGGCGTCGTCGCGGAGGTGGGCTGCGAGCGCATCGAATGCCGTGAGCTGGTCGCTGAAGCTGGACAAGTGAGCTATTGGGCGAAGCTGACGCTCTGTGACCCGTGATGAGCCGGGTTCCTGGCATAGGGAAGATACACGTCCCTGGATTTGCGGAGCCAGGCGCAGCAGGCCAATGACCTGCGTGACCCGGGCGCGGCTGACGCCCTCGCTTCGGGCAATCTCGGCTTGGGTTGCCCTCGGCGGGGCGGGACCGCGTTTACGACGCGGTCGACAGCTACACGACGCGTCAGGGCGCCCATGTTGCCGTTCTCGAAAGCCCCCTTGTGCCCGAGGGCGATTTCGACGTTTTGCTCGTGGTACGGGGCAGGCAGTCGCCCGCCGTCGCTGGCGACGTGGACGATCCGGAAGTAGACCTCCGGCTCGGCCCACCTGGAACCGCGTCGAACGTTGCGACCTCCCGGAACTCGCCTTGCTGGCTCGGCGCTCGCGCGGTTAACAGGCCGGTTCGCCGTACCCCGTTCGTCGCCCGTAGCCAAGGGTCGAATACTGTTACACTTGGGGAGAATCGAATTGTACAACCCCGCCGTAAGCCCTGGCGGGGTCTCCTTTTGCGCCATTCCCGTCAGGTCGGTCTCGATGACGATCTCCCTGGTCTCGGCGTCCGCCACGATCCGCTTGCAGAAGGCGAATAGCGCCTTCCGCTGAGCCTCCACGTCCTGGCTCTCCAGGAAGGCGGTCAGGTCGCGGACCCGTTCAATCAGCTGGACGGCGATCACATCCGGGTCCAGGTCGATCCCTGCCACCTTCAAGACCTCCTGTTTCCGGGTGGTCAGCATGAGGAGCTGATCGTCCAGCTCACCGAGCGGGCCCGCCACCGTGGGGTCGGCCCGGGCGATCAGGCCGTCGGCGATGGAGTCAATGAGCCGCCGCTTCTTGGCTTCGGTCTCGCGGATTTCCCGGTCGAGCTGGCGCGTGTCGAATACCTCGCTTCGGATGACCTGGCCCAGCCGGCCGACCAGATACGCCCGCAACGCGACCTCGAACTCCTCGGTGGACACTCGTCGTTGGATCTCGCCGAAGATGAAGGCTTTGAGCTTCTCGGCGTTGACCGACCACGAATCGCATCTTCGCTTGGTCCGCCCCGATGATCGACCGCTGCACTGATAGTAGACGTATTCCTTGCCGCCCTTTTTCCGAGGCCGGCATTGATAATGGGCCTCGCAGTGCTTGCAGGTGATGGCCGACGTGAACAGCATCAGCTTGGCCAGCAAGACGAAGGCGGTCTCAGCCACGTCGAACCGGTGCCGGCGAGACTGAGATAGTTTGGCAACGATCTCACCCAGCCGCATCTGAT
>JAUWNF010000723.1 GCA_030612785.1 Phycisphaerales bacterium | reverse complement strand
GGCGACGACGCCGAAACCTTCGGGCACATCGCCGACGCGCTGGAAGTCATTCAAGACGACTTGCCGACGATTTTCCCGATGCATCCGCGTACGGTTCAAAACCTGTCCAAGCTCGGGTTAGCGGAGCGCTTCGCGGGCATGCAGCACCTGCGCATCGTCGAGCCGATGGGGTACCTGAGTTTTTTGAAGCTGATGAGCAAAGCCGCGGTCGTGCTGACAGACTCCGGCGGGATGCAGGAGGAAACCACGATCCTGGGCGTATGGTGCCTGACGCTTCGCGAGAACACCGAACGGCCGATCACCATCACCCAGGGCACCAGCACGCTGGTTGGTGCGGACCCGGAGAGAATCGTGTCCGCCTACCGTCGTTGCCGGCGCGCACGAACCGCAAAACCGCCGGTGCTGGAAAAATGGGATGGCCGGGCCGCTGAGCGCATCGCCGCCGTCATCGGCGGTGACCGCCGCTGACCCTCGGATGAGCCATGACCCGATTCGTACTTCGGTTGCCGCTACACCCGATCCCGCGGAGACGGGCCAGCCGGCCGATGAGGCGCTGGTTGTCCGCTGCTAAGGCCGACGCCCGACGCCGGTGAAGTCGGACCCGTACCTCAGTGAGGTGGGGACCATGCCTGGGTGAGGTAGGATGAGGACCTCGGAGAGGGGAAGTGTTGACCGCTTCCTTGGGGGTGCCAGCCGCCCCTAGCTAGTTTTCTTGGAGTTTCCTGGACACGGAGGATCGGAGCTTGACTCGGCAGTTGGTATACATTGCAGGCGCAGGACGATCCGGTTCAACACTGTTGGATTTGCTGCTAAACAACAGCTCACAGGTTCAGTCCGTCGGTGAGGTCCATCGGCTGAACTGGTATGCGCGGACCAACAGGGAGCTTTGCACCTGCGGCAAACCCGTGATCGAGTGCCCCTTCTGGTTACGCGTGCAAGCACAGGCCCAGCGAGCCTTGGGCGTCAGCGAAGACGAACCGCTACTCAAGACCAAGGAGATGCTTCTTTGGCCGGAGAATGTGGGGCGAACAGCCACCATTATCCAGAAAGCTGCGTTAGTGCTGGGCAATCGCTGGCTCTACAATCTGGTAGCACGTTGGTTCTGCAGGGCCCACTATCAGGCCGCCCAGAACGCGTTGTTCTGGTATGAGATGATCTGCCGAGTGAGTGGTTGCCCCGTGCTCGTGGACTCGACCAAGGATCCAAGGCGGCTTAAAGTCCTTTATCTAACCGATCCTGAGCCATTCAAGTTGATCTACTTGGTTCGTGACGGGCGGGCAGTCGCGGCGTCGGCCATGCGCCGCGAGAACGAGGATATGGAAACGGCAGCCCGGAACTGGGCTTCTGCCAATCGGCGATCTGTGTGGGCCCAACACGGCATTCCAGCCCGCAAACGGCTGCGCGTCCACTACGAGCAGCTCTGCCGCGATCCGAAAGCCACCATGCAACGAGTATGTGACTTCCTCGAAGTTCCCTTTGAAGAGGACATGCTTGTTCTTAGGAAGCAGGTGGCCCATAACATCGGGGGGAACCCAATGCGATTCAGGCAGGGCGAAACCAAGATCCAGCTTGACGAGCGGTGGCGAGAGCAACTATCGGCAGCGGACTTGAAGGTGTTCGCGCGTGTTGCTGGACGCTGGAATCGGCGTCTGG
>JAUWNF010000444.1 GCA_030612785.1 Phycisphaerales bacterium | reverse complement strand
GGAAACCCTCGACAAGATCATCCATTGAACAGAAATGCTCGCGCCAGCGAGTGTCGAGCGCGCCTGCGAAGTCGAACACATCGAAGACCTTCGCATCGAAACCGTGCTCCTGACAGAATGCTAGGACGTTCGGCACGTCGTTACGGTTGATTGTAGTCACCACCGTATTGATCGTAACGCGAAGTCCTGCGTCCTTTGCGGATGCCAGCCCGTTCAAGACCGCCTCTTGGGCATCCAAACCAGTGATGCGGCGAAACCGGGTTTTGTCGAGCGTGTCCAAACTCACCTTGCACTCGAAGCCAGCAGAATACTCTGACAGCCACGCGCTCGCCTCGGTAAGGTGAACGCCGTTAGTGTTCAAGATGACCTTAGGAAAGCCGAGGTGAACTGCCTCTCGCAACATGGCCTGTGTGCGCTCGGGGGAGCGCAGCGGTTCGCCACCGGTGAGCCGGACGACGGACACTTCATGGTGCCTCGCCACAGAGAGAAGATGGAGAATGCTCTCTATCTCGCACAACATTGTGCAATGAACGATGTTCTCTCCGTGGGGCGGGCAGTATACGCATTGCATATCGCATTCGTCATTGACGCATAGACCCAGGGACGGTATTAGTGAACTTGCGGGGGCATTCGACATAGCAGCGCTCTCCTTGTCGCAATCACGATCACCACCGCACTAAATCGGTAACCGAGTCGTTCCGGTCGGCAAGGTATTCCGACTGGGATTCGTAATGCCGCCACTCGCCCGGATGCGTAACCACGGCGACCCGCCCGCCTTGAGCCAGCACTTCAACCAGAACAGACTCGGTCATCCCAGCAGGCTGTCCTGGGGACAAGGAAGCGAATGACGATTTCCGATAGATCCCTATGCCCGAGAACAACATCCCGTGATTCATACGTCGTTCCACACAATCGATGCCCGTAGCCCAGCCATCATTCCCCACCCTGACGCGGGCGTGTCCGATGTTGTCCTCGGACGGCACGACTACAATGGTGTCACATTGTTCGCGGCAAAACCGCCACCAGAGTCGTTGGAGCAGTCGCGCCGGATACACGATGTTGCCGTGCAAATAGTAAAACGCGTCCCCCATCCGCGTGAGGCACGAGCGGACGGCGCTCAGGGTAGAGCCAGAGCCACCATCGACGTATTCGGCTTCTATGCCGTACCGACTTCCGTCGCCCACAAGCTCAACAACATCATCGGCACGATACCCCACAACAAAGCAGACATGTGAGCAGCCCATGGCTGCCAGCGTGCGAACGATGTATTCAAGGATCGGTGTTCCGCCCAGCGGAAGGACGCACTTCTGCTGTGATTCGGTGAGTTTCTCCATTCGGGCTCCGCGCCCACCGCACATCACCACGGCGTCACGAAGAATGAGAGAATCAGCCTGGAACTCCTCAGGGATTACAGATATGGGTATGGCCGGAGGATGGCGAAGGAGCGCTCCCGCTTGAGACAAAGTGGTGATTTGAGCATCCGGGCAATGCCAAGGCGAGCCCAGGCATTCGTTCGCTGCTCCATCTCTCCACAAGTGGATGGTACGCAGACCGAGGGTTGCGGCAGCACCAATGTCGTTGTCTAGTCTGTCCCCAATCATGACCGAGTCTTGGGCGTTTGCGCCGAGCTGATTGAGCGCGTAGCGAAAAAGGAATGGTTGAGGTTTCTGATAGGGGGACTCACCGGAGATGGCGATGACGCGAAAGTACTGGTGCAGTTCATAGCGTGCTATTAGCCGGGACATCCGGAGACTGTTTGCATTGGCTACCAAAGCCAGAGCCCGGTCACACACCTGTTCAGATAGGAATGGAAGGACATCGGCGTATAGGGTAATCGTGGAACCATAGAGGTCCAAGTACTGAGAGTAGATATCTTGAAGCACTCGCTGCACATCAGCAGGCGCGAGGCAGTCCGCAAGAACGGTGCGCCAGAAGACGGGGTGATGCTCCCATGGAAGCACGCCGAAGCGTTCGCAGGAATCGGAGTGAAATCGATGCAAGAGGTCCGCTGTGCAGCGGCCGCATTGGTCGGCAATCCTGCGGGCCATTTGTGTGAAGATAGCCGGGCGCGCTAGCGCGTAGGTCTGCGCATCCTCAAGCGTCTTGTTGCTGTCGATCAGTATGTTCTTGATCATAACACTATTAGGTTCGGGTTCCAACATGGGTCTGAGCTTATCCCTGCGAGTACTGGAGCGATGACGCAGGGCGAGAATGGCGATCCCACACTGCGTCAAAGAACTTCAGCAGTCCGGCATAAAGCGGGCTAGACCGCTGCACCGTCAAGATGGGCAACTGGATACCGCTCTGGTTCGGTGCGAAGAAAGAGATAAAGGCACGGTCGTCGCAGATGTATACACGAAAGGAAGCGGGCAATCGATGCAAGCGACAATCGAGGTTGGAGTTCGTTGTCATGGCGGCCAGTGCTAGCTGAACGGAGCCCTTGATCGCGTCACGGTAAGCCTGCGCCCCCGTGGCTTTCGGATACTCATTGGCGCGTGCATCGATCTCGGGATTATCGTGGAGCTCGTCTCCTGGGTCAGCTAATAGCAGGCGAACCTGCTTGGATGGGTCGTCGAGCAGGTATCGAAACGGCCGTTCGGGTTGAGTGAGTGAGTATGCACGCATGCAGAGAATTCGGATAGTTCTGGATTGGCGGAAATGGCGATTCATGTCCGGTTCTGCCTCCCTCTGCGAGGGGTAGCAGAATGCCACACCGTGCCCGAAGAGCCGAGATGCCGAGACCCAGCCAACCACGCTTGGCCAGCGCCATCTGACAAACACAAAAACTAGCACCATCGCAGCCAACGAGGAGAGCGTGCCTACTAGGAACGTTTGAAGAGTGCTCGCGCCATGCTCCCCCGGTGCAGATGCGACTGTAAGGGAAGAGGACGAGAGTAGCAGTATCGTGGTTGCTAGGAGGCCATGGAGAATGCTCATATCATGATCCTCTGTTGCGGACGCCCCGGTGTCCTTCGCGAAGGACAGAACATACCTCCCAGGCTCGCCACAAAACGTGGGACTTGGGCTACGCCCCAATCGTCGCGCTGACCGTTTCGCTTCAGGAACCCGCTTCGCCGCGGGTGCTGAGCCACCTTAGCATGTAGTGGGCAGTCTGGCCAGCGTCCGCCCTTGACTCGCGGGGAAACACTCCGTGTTTGAGCCGCAGGCTCGCGGCGGAGCCACCCCGCGTGTCAGGGTCCGGCCGGTGAACTCGGCGGCGGTGTGGGTGCCGAGCAGCAGGAAGGTCAACTCGCCGGGATCGAGCCGCGGCTCGGCGTCGCGGACGGTGATGCCCAGTACCGCCCGCTGGGCGTCGGTCACGCGCTCGTGGGCGTGGATTTGCCGGACGACCTTGCGGATCAGCCAATCGTAACAGCACAGCACCGCTGATCCTTGGCCCGCGGCGCAGTCGCTTCATTTGTGCCTCTTCCAATACTCGATCTGCCGCAAGCGCTCCTGGGCCGCCTCCTTTGTCCGGTAGCACCCCAGCTTCTTGCCCGTCTCGGAGTAGACGCACCACGGACGAGCGGCGTGTCCGGCCCGGCGGATGACCGCCGCGACGTGTTGCGCCGCCTTCTCGGCGGCATCACGGATTGCTTGATCCCAACGGCCCATCAGTCGGTCATACACGTCGGTTCAGACTTATGGTCGGTCCATCATCAAGGTCGGGTGCGTTCTCCTGACTCTCGCCACCGCCCGGTCCCGGATGGAGAACAGATTGACGTGGGAGCAGCCC
>JAUWNF010000467.1 GCA_030612785.1 Phycisphaerales bacterium | reverse complement strand
CGCCTACATGGAACGCCTCGCGGCCCTGGAGCCGGGAGCGTTCCCGGATGCTTTGACTACCCTGCCGGAGGCGCCGACCGATCTGGCAGTGCTGGCCGAGCATCCGGAACAGGCCGCCTTCACCTACCAGCGGACGGAGGGCCAGCGTTGTCATCTAGCGGTCAAAGGCCGGCAGGAACGAGGCGACTACCGCGGCATGGGCTGCTCGGCCTGTCACATTCCCTACGGCAACGAGGGTTTCTACGAGGGCGGCGACCAGACCATCCCCAAAGACGAGTCGGGACACCTGTTGGTCCATTCGCTCCAGGCAACGCGCGAAGCCAAGGTCACCGTTCACGGCCGCACCTACAGCGGAATTCCCGTGGAGACCTGCACCACCTGCCACGATCGGGGCAAGCGCATCGGCGTCTCCTTCCAAGGGCTGATGGAAAGCGCGTACACCTCGCCCTACACCGAGGGCGGCGGCGGCCAGCTCGCCCTGCATACCAAGCACTACATCGCCATGCAGGAAGACGTCCACTACCAGAAGGGAATGCTGTGCCAGGATTGCCACACGTCCTTCGACGTTCATGGAGACGGCTTTCTTGCCGGCGCCAATCTCGCCCAGGTGCAAATCGAGTGCTCTGACTGCCACGGCACGCCGCATGCCTACCCCTGGGAATTGCCGTTGGGTCACATGGACGAGTTCCAATCGCCACCGATGACCGGCGAACCGCGCGGAGTTGCCCAAGAGGTTCCCTCGCCAACGGAACAGGGCACGGAGTACGCAACGAATGACGGCTACCTGATTTCGGCACGCGGGAACCCGTTCCCCGAGGTGGCTCGCAAAGGCAACCTCGTTCTTGTCCACACCGCAGGGGGGAAGGACCTGGAACTCAAACCGCTGAAGCTGCTCGAGTCGGAGAAGCAGTTGTCCTTGGAGCCCCGAGTGGCCATGCGCCAAGTGGGGCTCCATCTCCAGACCATGGAATGTTATGCGTGCCACGCAACCTGGGCGCCGCAGTGCTATGGCTGCCACGTCCAGGTGGATTACTCCCAAGGTGCCAGAAGCTTCGACTGGGTGGCGGCCGGTCATAAACACGAGGCAACAGATCACGCCGCCGACGCCAGTGAATCAGACTATGACACGTTCGTGCCGGGAGAGATCCGGGAGCAGCGCTCGTATATGCGCTGGGAGGATCCTGCCCTGGGTGTCAACGGTGAGCACCGAGTTACGCCGGTGATTCCTGGTTGCCAGGTTGCCGTGACGGTGGTCGGTGCGGACGGTCAGACCATCGTGAGGAACCACATCTTCCGTACTGCCCCGGGGACCGAAGGAGCTGGCGACGAGGGCCAACTGGGCATCGACATGAGCCCGGCCCAGCCGCACACCAACGGCCGGGCCCGATCCTGCGAGTCCTGCCACTTGTCGGACAAGGCGTTGGGCCACGGAATCGGTGGAGGCCGGCTCAACCGTCCCTGGGACAAGCCGGTCGTCGTCGATCTCATGACCGCCGAGGGCCAAGTGCTGCCACAAAGCGCGCGCGCGCAGATCGAACCAGTGCCGGGGCTGGAAGCGGATTGGTCGCGCTTCGTTACCGAGGACGGCAAGCAACTGCAAACCGTCGGCCACCACTTCAGTGGTTCCCGTCCGCTCAACAACAAGGAACGGGCCAACACGGATCGGGAGGGCCTATGCCTGGCTTGCCATCAGGAGATCCCGACAGAATCGCTGGCGGTGAGCCTGCTGCACCACGTGGCTAAGTACGCCGACGCGTTACCCAAGAGCGCCGAGCAACATGCCGGACTGATGCACAAAGTCCTTCTGTTCTCCGCATGGGGGCAAGCCGGAGGCGCAGTAGTCATGCCTCTGGCTGTGCTCGCCGGTCTGGGGTGGCTTATCATCCGCAGGAGAGCCAGGAAGCAAACGCCAACCGCGCCGGCGGCCGCGGATACGGTGGACTCCAGCCAGGAGCAGGTGGACGATGTGTGAACGTGTTCGCCGCCGGCGGTGGTGGTGGTATCGCCGGAGATGGCCAAAGGAACAGGAATATGGACGGTGAGTTTGTCGTAACCCGGCGGGTGCACTTCTCCGAAACCGATCGCGCAGGTGTGCTCTACTTCGCCCATTACTACCGGTTCATGGAAGAGACCGAGCATGCCTTTCGGCGTTCGCTGGGCCTTCCCATCATCACCGAAGCCGACGGCCGAGAAGCCACTTGGCCGCGCGTCGCCACCAGCTGCGAGTATTTCGCTCCGGCACACTTTGATGACGAACTGGAGCTTGCCCTGAGAATCGTGGAGATGGGAGACCGGTCCATCACCTACGAGGTCGAGTTTCGACGCGAAGGCCGCCGCATTGCCAAGGGCCGAATGACGGCAGTGTACTGCACGACCGCCAACGGCGAGTTTCAGTCTGCGACGATTCCAGAGTCGCTCCGGCAAACGCTCGAAGGGGCAATGAACTCAAGTTGAACGCGGTGCCCGCGCGTCGGCACCGTTTCGCTACCTCTGTCCCTCGAGCACTCGCGCAGAGCGTCGTAGGCGGCGGAAGACAAGGATCACGATGACGCAGCCGGTGCGCCGCCATGGCCGCAGCACGGCCTCCGCTCGTCGGGGTTTGACCCCGAAGGTAGTCGCGGTCCGTTCGAGCATCCCGGCTCGTGCGCCTTGACGAGGATCCGGTCGGTAACTTGTCGGGCAGCCGAGAGCCAGTTTCACACGCGCACGCGCGACGCGCGTGAGGCGAGCCTGAACAGGGGGGAGGGATGATCGACACTAAACACCCCGTAATCCAACAGCTTGTCGAGCAGGGCTACAAGATAAGTCTCCATGCCCACCCCGCGACCGGGAGTACAAGCTTCACCGGCACCGGGAGACCGTGTAGACTTCTTGTGGACGTGCAGAGGCGTCGGTATCCCAACACAGGGGGTACAAACACCGAGATCGTTCAACAGCGGGCGTCTGTGCGAGCCTGACGACGATCTGCACGGCAACTCAGAACCGCGCAGCCGAATGGAGAAAGAAACCATGAACGAAAACGTTGGAGAAACCCAGCGGGCGGATATAATCGACGGGGGTGAGGGAAAGGGCGGAAAAGTACTGGTTCCTACGCCGCACACGGGCATCCACCCCGAGCAACACGGTGGGGATAAGGGGGCACTGTCCTACGGCCCCGACCAGCAAGCCCGCCGTGAGGTGAATCAAACCACGCTCGAATTGCGGCGCATGACCCTGGCGGAATTGGGTCGGTGGATTACGGACACGGAGACGGTCCGGCTCGTCACCCAAACCTGTAACGACCTAATGGCGTCGTCCAAGCCGAGCTACAAGCGCAGTGGCGTCCGGTTGCGTCTCCAACTCATACGGGCCTGGACCGCGATGGCCGCGGAATTGCGGTTGCAGTGCCAAAGCGAACAAGAGGACAACAAGCCGGAAAGCACTGGATTGACCGTCGAGGCTGCGGTTCTGTTGCTAAGCCGCCAGCACGACCAAGGGGAATGAAAACGGGCCGCCCCAACGCCGGAGCGACCCGTGATAGATTTCGATTGTCGGCTCTGCTACCGTCGGCGTCTGGCTACGAGCAGCCC
>JAUWNF010000045.1 GCA_030612785.1 Phycisphaerales bacterium | reverse complement strand
ATGAGTCTCCGGATCTCGGCGTCGATCTTTGGACGCCCGGACTTGCTGCGCGATTTCCAGCGCCAATAGAGCTTGAAGCCCTGCTTGTGCCAACGGACGACCGTCTCGGGCTTGACGATGACGAGGACCGAGCGCCAATTTGGCCAGAAACGCGACAGCCAGACCCAGAAGATGCGGTCGCGTGTCCGGAGTCGCGGCCGTTTCGAGCGTTGCTCCAGAATCGCGAGCTGCTGTCGGAGGGCAAGGTTCTCGGCGGCAAGCTCAACTCGGTCACGGAACACCCCACGTATGAACAGCAGCAAGACACGAGATAGTCCCATTTCACAGCCTCCAGGAACGACCAGCACCGGTTGGAGAGCTTAGCGAGGCCAGCTCGAGCGTCAATCTGTAAGTCCTTTGTTGACAGGCAGTACGGAATAAACGATAGGGACAGGTAACTGACTGACCGGCATCGTGGGGCTCCCGCCCACCGCCGAATACGCTGCCACCCGCCACCGCCGGTGGACTCCGTCAACCGCCCCCGTTGTTCCCGGCGCCGGCGGGCGCGATGTGCAAACGCAGGCGGTTGATCTTCCTCGGGCCGACGTCGGTGACCCGAATCTTGACGTTGGCGTGTTCGCACTCGTCGCCGGTCTGAGGGATCTTCCCGAGTGAGCTAAACACGAACCCCCCGATGGTCTCGTAGTCCTCGCTCTCGGGGAGTTCGATGTCCAGTTCGTCATTCAACTCGTCGATGCGCATGCGCGCGTCCACGTCAGCCGTCGAATCGTCGATGCGGAGCAGTGGTTCGGCCTCTTGCGCTTCGTACTCATCGACGATTTCACCGACCAGTTCCTCGAGGATGTCCTCGATGGTCACCAAACCGGCGGTGCCGCCGTACTCGTCCAGCACGATGGCCATGTGCCCTCTGCCCTCCTGGAACTCGTGGAGCAAGTCGCGGAGTTGCTTGCTCTCGGGGATGTAGATGGGTTCGCGCATACTCTTGGCGGCGTCGAAGGACTCGGGCTCGGGGACTTGCAGCAGGTCCTTGGCGTAGATGATGCCGACGATGTTGTCCACGGTCTCCTCGAAGACGGGAATCCGCGAGTGCCCTTTCTCACGTATAAGGTCCTTGAGCTGTCCGAAGGAAACGTCCTTGGGCACGGCGCTGATGTCCGTGCGCGGGGTCATGATCTGATCCACCTGGGTGTCGCGGAGTTCGATGACGGACTCGATCATCTCGGCTTCTTCTTCGTCAACGGCCCCGCGGGCCTCGCCTTCACTGACCACGTTGAGGATTTCCTGTTCCATGTCGTCGGCGTCGTTCTCTTGGTCCTTATCCCCCACGCCGGCCAGGCGGCGCACCAGCCAATCCAGGGCCAGCAGCGGGGCAACCAGCGGATAGAGCACGTAGCGCAGTCCGTGCAGCACCGGAAGCGACGCGATGAGCAGGGATTCCCCAGCATACTTGGCCCAGGCGGAGGGCATGGCGATCCCGAACACCAGAACGCCCAGTAGCGCAATGACGAAGGTCCACAGGTAAGTGGCGAACGTGAATTCTGCTGTGCTCCGGTGCAGGCCCTCCAGAATGACCAGCGCGAAACTCAGCAACGCGCCCGCGCGCAGCGTGGCCGTAGCCAGCAGGAGTTCCATACGGTGCTCCAGCAGGTGATCCAACTCACCCTTTCGCCCTTGGCGCTCCATGCGCTCGACCAACCGGGCGCGCGAGGGCAAACGCAAGGTGAGGCCCGCCGCCGTGGATAAGAGCACCAGCACGAGAAGTCCGGCCGCCAGCCAGATTAGCCAACCGTCCACTTATTGTTGCCTCTTCGCAGGCACTTTCTTTCGCGACGGCCTGGCGGGCCTGCGCCGCCGGTCCGCTTGCCATCTTCCTGTCAGCCGTCCCCGGTGCCTCCGTATATTGCCCCGAAACCCAGGAGCGTCAGAATGCGATCCTCCTCCGCGTGCATGGTAGCGGCATCCGCGGCATTCTGGTCATCGTAGCCGACCAGGTGCAAGACGCCGTGGACGGCATAGAGGAGAGCCTCGGCCTCGGCTGAATGACCGCGCGCGGCGCCCTCGCGTGCCGCCGTTTCCCACGAAATGACTACTTCCCCTTCGAGCGGGGCGCCGTCGTGGGCCGCGGTCAGATTAAAGCTGAGGACGTCGGTGGGGCCGTGGTGACCGAGGTACCGTTGGTTCAGGGCGGTGATGCGCGCATCATTCACTAGGGCGACGCTGATGCGGGCGGGATGAGGGCGATGTTCCCGCAAGGTCGTCGCAACCGCGTGCTTGATCTGGTCGGCATCAATTCGTGGATGCGCGTCTTCGTCGTCGGACACGCATATGTCATAGGGAGAGTCGTCGTCCATCGATGTCTGGCTTCCGTCCTTCGAGACGCTCCTAACCAGCACTTTTCGCCACTTGATCGACCTCGGGGGCCTTCTCCTGCTTCGGCTCACCCTTGGGATAGGCGACGCGCCCATGATAAAACCTGCAAAGGCTCTTGACCAGGGATTGCTCGACGCGGTGCAGGTCTCGCAAGGTGATCTCGCAGTCGTCAAACTGACCGTCGTTGAGGCGGTCCACCAAGACGGAGTGCACAACGTTTTCGATCCGACCGGCGGTGGGCTCGGACAAGGCCCGTACCGCGCCCTCCACGCCGTCGCACAGCATCAAAATAGCCGATTCCTTGCTGTGTGGCTTGGGTCCGGGATAGCGAAACTCGGTGTCCGGGACTTGCCGGTCGTGCTTTCCGCTCGCGATCTGTGGTTGTTTCTCGCTGGCGGCATGATGGAAGTAGCGGACCACGGTGGTTCCGTGGTGCTCCTCGATGAACTGACGCAGGATACGGGGCAGACCGTATTCCTTAGCCATTTCGATGCCGTCCTTAACGTGTCCCACGATGATGAGGAGGCTCATGGTCGGCGAGAGGTTGTCGTGGCGGTTGATGGAGGCTTCCTGGTTCTCGGCGAAATACTCGCGCTTGTAGATTTTTCCGATGTCGTGATACAGAGCCCCCACACGGGCGAGGAGCCCGTTGGCGCCTATGGCTTCGCACGCGGCGCCGGCCATCGTGCCCAGGACCAGCGAGTGGTTGTACGTACCGGGTGCTTCCTGGGCGAGGCGCTGCAGCAGCGGCTTGGTCGCGTCGCCCCACTCCTGGAGGGTCAGGGGAGTGGCGATCCGAAACGCCTGCTCGATGAATGGCAGCGAGGCGTGAATGATCAAGGCCACCATCAACGCGGTGGCAGCCGCCACCGCGGCATGTCGGATAATGAACTCAGTTTGTTGACCCTGGATCAGGCCAAACGCGACGCAGACGATGGCGACGGCCACAGCGGTCAGCAAGCCGGAGGTGACGATGCGCGTGCGTGTCCGAATGTCAACCAGCGTCAGGGTGACCACCGTGGCGCCGGTGGTCAGCAGCACGAGCATGTCGATGTTCGTGCGCACCGTGATCACGACCAGCACGGAGGCAATCGCGCTGATGCCCGACGCAAAACGTTGCTGATAGGCGATAATCAGGATGGCGGCAGCCAGCAGCATGGGACCGATGGTCAACTCCCGGTAATCAAATCGGGCGCTGATCATCTTCGAGGCGGCCAGCACTGCCAGCAGCAGAATGGTGAACGCCATGGTCCGGGCCGGCACCTCGAGGATGCGCGGTTGATACTGGCGCACATAGGCAAACAGCGCGAAGGTCAGCAGGGCGATGACTATCGCGGTCCCCGCGTGGGCCAAGAAGCGCTGCTCGCGAAGTCTGAGGCCTTCCCCCGTATCAGTCGTGTCCCCCAGAACCCGTAGGTAAGCAGCGTGCTCCAAATCGAGCAGTTGCAGGTGTTCTTGATTGAGATCCAAACGCTCTTCACCGGGAGGAGGGAACACCAGCGGGTCGCCCTTCTGGTATTCAATGACCACGTCCTCAACCGACGCAAAGGCCGCTTCCATGGCGTTCTTGGTAGCCGCCTGATCGAACAGCAGAATCGGCTCGCCGGACAAATGATGCGTCACGATACCCGCTACGACCGATCGCAAACGCGCCGGAAAGGTCCGCGAGGCTAGTGTCTCCGCCTGTGCTGCAATGATGTTCGGATTGGAGATGGGAATCAGTTGCACGGTGGGGATGTCAATTGGCTCGG
The DNA here is from genome assembly GCA_030612785.1 of Phycisphaerales bacterium. Lineage (GTDB taxonomy): Bacteria > Planctomycetota > Phycisphaerae > UBA1845 > UBA1845 > JAAEQG01. Next base: position 8,025 of record JAUWNF010000045.1, on the reverse strand, counting down.
CTGCCGGCTCGGGCGGCTCCTCGCCGTCTAGTGCGGGGCGGGTCGGCAGCACGCTGGCCACCGTCGAATTCGACTGCGGCTGCCGATCTTCCTCGGTGGTGGGCAAGACGGTGTATTCGTCATGCAGCCGGCGCTTGAGCGCATCGAGGCAACCGGCGAAGCGCTCGCCGCCGGCCTCGTCCGAGAGTTGCCGTAACTCGTCAAACGCCTCAGGGCTCACCGCCCAAGCGTTTGCCGCCGCGGTAGTCGCGAAGGCGTCGAAGGACTCAGCGCCTTTTGCGGCCTGGTACAGATTCTGCAATTCACCGCCGATGCGGGCGATCAATTCGACGTTGACGCGATAGTAGCTGGGCGTCGCCGCCCTGGCGGCTTCGTGGGCCCGTTGCGTCTGCTTTTCATCGACCCGCGAAAAACTCACCCGGGCGCTGACCGGTCGGTCGATGGTCTGGCCGACCTGGTAATCCAGCGACGGCTTGCCGTAGCGGGCAATCGCCGCGGCGGCGAGAAAGAACACCACGGTGACCGCGGCTGGCCACAGACCAACCCGCTCCTGGAAACGCGCCCAGAGCGGCTTCGAACTCTCCGCGCGTTCGCGTTGCACCTTGCGACGGCGGTCACTGCGTTTCTTGCCGATCCCAAACATCACGCAAACTCGTGGTCCAACCTCCTATGGGCAACAGACCCGCCGCAGTCCTGCTCTGAACCACGGGCTTGCGCCCGCCCCGTCGCGCTGCGGATCCAGGTCACGAACGCAGACAAACGCATGGGGCACGGCTCCGAGCCCACCTGAGTGGCATATCCAACTCTCAACATCGGTTGCTGATTCCGTCCAGTCGAACTTCAGCCCGCCGGCACTCGTCGGCGCCGCGGGGAGGGCGAGGTTTATCGGGCGTCCATCCCGTTAGTCCCGTAGGCCTGCACGATCTGGTTCACCAGCTTGTGACGCACGATATCGCAACGGTCCAGCCTGAGGACGGCGATTCCCTCGATGCCCCGGAGACGCTCGAGGGCGTCGACCAGCCCGCTGGTCTGCCCACGTTCCAGGTCGATCTGCGAATCGTCGCCCGTGATGATCATCTTGCTGCCGTGTCCCAAGCGGGTAAGGAACATCAGCATCTGCGCGATGGTGCAGTTCTGGGCTTCGTCGAGAATGACCGTAGAATGGTTCAGCGTCCGCCCGCGCATGAAAGCCAGCGGTACCACCTCGATGACGTCGTTCTGCATGAAGCGCTGGATCTGCTCGAAGCTTATCATGTCGTGCATCGCGTCGAACAGCGGGCGCAGGTAGGGATTCACCTTGGCTTGCATGTCACCCGGCAGAAACCCGAGCTTCTCACCCGCCTCAACCGCCGGACGAACCAGCACGATGCGCTTGATTCTGGACTGCTTGAGCATGGAGACCGCCACGGCCACCGCCAGGTAGGTCTTTCCTGTGCCCGCGGGCCCCACGCAGACAGTCAGGTCGTTCGCATGAATGGCGTCAACGTATTCCGCCTGACCATCGGTCTTCGGGACGATGGACGCGCCTGGGGCGTAGACCTCGATGATACGTCCGTTTGTGTCTTTTTCGGACGACGCCTCGGCCAGCGCGGCGCTCACGTCCTCATGCGAGAGATGGTCCACCGATTCCAGACGCTTCTGCAAGGTCTCGATCACCGCCGCGGCTCGACCTACGGCGGTATTGTCTCCGCTGAGTTTGATGGTCGAGTCGCGGGCGCTGATGCGCACGTTTAACGCGGCTCGTATGAGCCTCAGGTTCGCGTCCGCAGGACCGAATAGCGCCTGTCGCTTGGAGCCCTCCAAGATGGCGATAGTAAGTTCCAACTCGCTGCCACTACTCCTCAACCACAGTCTCCCGCGGACCGCCAGCGGCGCGCCCGGAGGTCCGCAACAACTCCCCCAACCTATTTTACACCACCGGCCACAAGCATGTCAGCAAAAACCAAGCGACCGGGACAGCCAAAACTGGGCTGTCGATGATGTCCAGCACCCCGCCAAAGGCGGGCAGCAGCTTCGCCGAATCCTTGGCCTTGGCGGCGCGTTTGAACACCGATTCCAGCAGGTCACCAAGTTGACCCGAGACCGACATAAGTATACCGAAAATAACGACTTGTGGCACGGTAAGAGCGTGGAAAATCTCCGTCATAGTGTGCATGAGCGGCACGAACTCGTCCGGGGCGGTTCCACTGCCGTCGGGCACGGTCATACCAGGGTGAGCCCACTCGAAGGCATACCAGAACAAAAGTGCCACTGTAACACTGCACAGGATTCCACCGATGGCCCCTTCGACCGTTTTCTTGGGGCTGATCCAGGGGACGAGCTTGTGCGTCCCAACGGCTGATCCAATAAAGAACGCTCCGATATCGGAGACCTTGACGACGGTGAGAACGATGAGGATCAGCCACGCTCCATCCGGACCGTGGAGGAACTGGTGGCAGCGCAGTTGGAGCGCGAACGACGGCAGGAAACCAGCGTAGATAATGATCGCCCAGGTCGCGGCGACGTCGGCCAACGCCCCGCTGAAGTCCCGGCGGGGCAACACGCCCACCACCGTGCCGCCGATAGCGAGGGCTACGGCGGCCAACTCCCATTGGGCGCCTGAAGATGGATAACGCGGAAGCAGGATCCCCGAGATGAACCACGGCGCGAGCATCAGCGCCACGCTCCAGAAAACCGCCCAGCGAACTTGCGGTCGGAGCCCAGCGGATTTGGCTAGCCGCGACAACTCCACCGCGGCGCCAAAGGCCAGCACGGCGAAGACCATCGGGAGCACACTGCCCTTGCGGCGCAGATCAGCCAGCACGCCTTCAGCGACAGTACTGCTGATGAGAGCGTCAAAGAGGATCAGAGCAAAGATGACGGTTATCGCCGCTGCGCCATACGTGAGGCGGTTGAGCATCGCACGAACTCCGCCGGTCGGTGCCCGGAGAACGGCTGAACCATAGCGACCGAATCGGCGTCTGTCCAACCGGACTGCTTCGAGAGGGGCGTCGGCAAGTGCTCAATCTTCGTCAGGAAGCTCGAACAGGGTCTTGAGGGTGTCCACGTAGAGTTGAGCCTTGCCCGCCTCGGATTTGTCGCTGAGCACCTTCGTCGGCGCGTGCAGCACCTTGTGGATGGTGCGGTGGACCATCTGTTCCATGATCCTGCAATCGTCCTCGTCGGCGGTCTTCAGCTTGCGCAGAGCCCACTCGATCTCGTGTTGCATGATACTGTGCAGGCGTTTGCGGAAGGCAGAGATGATCGGGCCGGCTTCGCGACGAGCCCGATCCTGAAAGTATTCAACGACCCGCGCTTCGATAAGGCGTTCCCCCTGTGCCACACTGGTCTGTCGCTGTTGCCGCCGTTCGTCGCTGATGCGCTGTAGATCATCGATGTTGTAGACGTAGACGCTCTCCAGTTCGTTCAGTTCCGGCGCAACGTTCCGTGGAATCCCCAGATCGAGCAGGAGCAGGGGGCGGAACCTGCGCTTGGCCGGGAGGTGCCGCAGTCTCTCGACGGTAAGCAGCGGCTCGGATGAACCGGTGGACGCGATCACGATGTCTGCTGCGGCGACCAGTCCTGCCAGTTGGTCAAACGGCTTGGCCTCGGCGTTGAAGCGCTTGGCGAGTTCCTGGGCCCGGGCGAAGGTGCGGTTAGTGACCCAGACCTGTCGCGGATGCTTGGTCAGCAGATGTGTCAGGGTCAACTCCCCCATTTCGCCGGCGCCGATCATCAGAACCGTTTTGTCGCCGAAGCGGGAGAAAAGCCGGCCGGCGAAGTCGAGGGCAACACTGCCCACGCTCAGGCGGCCTGCGCCGATGGGCGTAGTCGTGTGTACCTCCTTGGCAACGGCGAACGCCTGGGTAAACAGCGGGCCAAGTACCGCTCCCACCGCGTTGTGGCGGTCCGCCAAAGCCAGGGCTAGTTTGGCCTGGCCGAGAATCTGCGACTCGCCCAGTACCATGGAATCGAGGCTGGCGACCACGCGGAAAAGGTGCTCGACGGCCTCGCTTTGTTCGTGGTGGTAGAAATGCTCAGAGATGTCCTCGGGGGCGAGCCGGCGCTGTTCGGCAAGCCACCGGACGGCTTCCGGCGAACGTGGGGTGCCGTGGAGCGGGCGGGCGAAATAAAGCTCGGTACGATTGCACGTTGAGACGATGACCGCCTCGGCATGGGGATAGTGCTGCTTGAAAGCGTCCAGGGCTTCGGCGGCATCGCTGTCGCCGAACGCCAACTGCTCGCGGACTTGAACCGGCGCGGTTCGATGATTGCAACCGACGACGGCGATTCTCATTGATGCACCCCCGAGAGCCTCTCGACGATCAGGAAGACGACCACAAGCAGAACCCCGGTGGCGACCGCGAGTTGGGCCGAGTAGCGCCCGCGAAACCGTGGAACGATCCAGGTCGCTGCCACGCCGATCGCATAGAGGGCCCACACGATCGCACAGGCAACAATGAACCTGTCGGTAAGCCAATCGTGTGCCGGCCTCCAGTCTGAGCGGCTCGCCTGGCAGATACCAGTGAGTACGCCGAAGGTCATGCACAGGAAACCCAACAGCAGGCTCCAGCGACCGGACCGCTCCCACGCCTCCAGCGGGGCCAGGCGCCACAGCAGCGAGGACGGTTGCTTGCGGTGCAAGACCCGGTTCAGTAGCAGATAGGCCCCCCCAGCCACGCCGCCCCACACCAGCAGGGTCATCCCCACGACGAACGAAAGCTGGTGCACCACGAACCACGAATGGATGTGGCCTGGCAGCTCCGGCTTCCTGATGGCCAGGAAAGAGAAGATTTGGATGAGCCAGGCCACCGGCAACAGAAATGTGCCCAAGCCGCGAATAGCCGGACGCAAATGGCTGTAGAGTGCCGCGGCGCCTACCATCGCCGCAAAGAGCAAGCTCACGTCGAAGCGATTGGCCAACACGTGCCGCGCGTCCTGCACATCGGCGGCCCGCCAAGCCAACACGACTATGTTGAGCACCAAAAAGAAGGCGGTCAGTATCGGCACGAGTATTCCGGCACCCTCTTCGCGATAGCGAACGCGCAGGGCAGCGCCGGTGGCGGCGATGCTGAGCGCCGCCGTGGCCAGGACCGCCACGAACAGTTGTGGAACGGAAATCGAAATCATCTCGTTGCTCTCCGCGGAGATTCTACTCCGTTTCCGGACGAGTGAGAATCCCTCCTGAGACCACCCGCGCCGGGCGTAAACAGAACGGGGCCCTTATCGTACGCCGCTGCTCCGCACAGTTACCGGTCGTCACACGGCGCCGAGAAGTGCTGCGAGGAATCTGCTTCAGACGACCCGGCCTTCAGCCGATATTCGGTCCGTGACCGGTTGGGAGAGGGTCCCTGACGGTTCACGGTGAACAATGAATCGGCGTGCGGTCTCGTTGTTTTGATTCTTTCCGGCTCAATTCGTTCCTTGAGGAGGACTATTTATGAGCACCCAAACGACGCAAACGACTCATCAGAACTATTCCACGACCAACCCGTTCCAGACGGTTCCCTGGGATAACATCAACCAACCCGGCACGTACATTTGCAACTGGAGCGGGCATCTTCTGCGCGTCCCCGAGGACGGCGTGACCGCGGGGCGTTCGCCGATGCTGAACATCGTCGGCTACGAGCCACTGTTCGTCACCAAGATCAGCGACGATCCGTACATTCCGTTGACCAAAGCCAGGTTGCTGGCGTCCAACTACGACATCAACGTCAACTTCTAAGAACGTCTGAAGAGACACCGCATGCTGACCGGTGGCAGACGGGACACACGTTCCGCCTGCCACCGTTCGCGCGCGGGGACTTCCGGAGCACCCGTGCCGATGCGACGATCCGCGGCGTTCCCTGGGTGGCATGGGTCCCGGTACTCCGGGACCCGTGGGACCATCGAGCACGGGGCCGCCTACGGCGGACCCATGCCACCCAGACGCACCATCCATCGATGCAGGTGTAACGGGACACTAGCGCGACGGGCCGCCCGTTGGCTGCGCCGCTTGGCGAAGGGCGTCGCCGAGGAGGTTGAAGCCCAGAACGGCTAAGAAGATCGCGATGCAGGGCGGGTACAGCAGGTACGCGGAGGTCTCCGTGTTCTCCCAGGCTACGCGTAGCATGTTGCCCCACGAGGGCATGGGCGGTTGCACGCCGAAGCCCAACCACGAAAGGGCCGTCTCGAGCAGAATCGCACCGGCAACCCCGAACGATAGCGAGACCAGAATCGGCGATAGGGCGTTGGGCAGCAGATGGCGAGCCATGATCCGCCACGAGCCCGCACCGGAGGAGCGCGCGGCGATGACGAAATCCTGACTCTTGAGCCTGATGAACTCCGCCCGGGTATAGCGGGCGATCGAAGTCCAACGGGTAAGCCCGATGACCAGCACCACGTTGGCGATGCCCGGCTCCAGCCAGACCATCAAACCCAACACCAGAAAGAAGACCGGGAAGCACACCACGATCTCGATCAGCCGCGACAGCAAGGCGTCCACCCATGATCCGAAGTAACCAGCCGCACCGCCGACCAGCACACCGATTGCGCCCGCGAGGAACATTGACGCCAGCCCGACTTTCAACGACGCGGCCGCCCCATGCACCAGCCGGGCCACCACCGCCCGCCCCACGTCGTCGGTGCCCAGCCAGTGGTAGCGCGACGGCGGTCGCAACACGTGGGGCGAAACCTCTTCGGGGCCGACGCGCACCGGCGGCCAGACGGCGAAGGCTTCTGGGTCAAGGTCGCGCTTGGCGTTGAACGTGGGCAGACGAAACGGCTTGGACTTCGCCAGCAGCCGGGCGCCTCCCGGTAGAACGTGGACTACTTCTACCACGGCCGGGAAATGCCACGCCCCGGCGTGCCGGCAGGCGATCGGCTCGTCATTGGCGATCACCGGACCTAACAGGGCGAGCAGCACGAGGAACCCGACGCATGCCAGCCCCGCGCGCCCCGGGCGCGAACGCAGAACCCGGTGCCAAAATCCGCAATTACTGCTCATAACGCACGCGCGGGTCCACCAGACCGTAGGACACATCCGCCAGCAGAGTGCCCAACAACACCATAACGGCGGTGACCACCGTCAGGCCCATTACCACCGGATAGTCCCGGGCCAAGATGCTATCCACGTAGAGGCTGCCGATCCCCGGCCACTGGAACACGTACTCCAAAACCACCGACCCGCTGACCACCAGCGGGAACAGGATGCCCAACAGGGTCAGCAGGGGGATCAGGGTGTTGCGGAACACGTGCCCGACATACACGTTCCACTCGCCGACTCCTTTGGCTCGGGCCGCGCGAATGAACGGCGCCTGGACCATCTCAAGAGCATTAGCGCGCACGAAGCGCGTCTGGTAGGCCAGCACGGGACACGTGAAGCAGATGGTGATGAGCACGTAATGTTTGGCCAGGGCGAGTACCCGTCCCCAGAACGACAGCAGCGCATAGTCCAGCGAGTGTCGTCCCGAGGCCGGCAGCCAACCCAGCTTCACGCTCACCACGGCGATGAGCACAATGGCGATCACATAGTTGGGGATTGCATAGATGGCATAGAGCAGCATCCCGCCGGCGTAATCGAACCAACCGCCGGCGCGGGCGGCGGAGTACAGCCCCCACGGGATTGAAATCGCCAACGCCAGTCCGAGTGATATGAGGGCCAACGACATGGTGGCGCCTAGACGCTCGCCGATTCTCTCCAGCACCGGACGTCCACTGGACCAAGATCGCCCGAAGTCGAACCGCAGCACCCGCCCCAACCAGTGCCCGTACTGAACGATGATCGGTCGATCGAGCTGGAGGTATTCGCGGAGTTGCTCGTACGCGGGCGCTGACAGACGAACCGTTGCGCCCTCACCCACGCGCGCCAGCGCGGGATCGCCGGGCGCCAAGCGAGTCATCACGAAGCTGACCAGGGGGACGCCCACGAGCGTCAGGACCGCCAACAGAACTCGGCGAGCCAAGTAGGGTCCCATGCCCATATCGCCCTCGTCCGTGAAGGAGCGGTTTGTCCACCAGGAACCTCGAGCGGACCGCCCGGGGCTGTATCGTGGGGCATTCTACGCA
>JAUWNF010000672.1 GCA_030612785.1 Phycisphaerales bacterium | reverse complement strand
CATGTGTTTGAGGTTCACTCCGATGAAACGGGCTGCGGACGTGCGCGCCTGCTGATGCGGGTGCCCCATCCCTTTCGGAGAAAGGGGTGGGTGTACTCCGTCAGCGGGATTCCCCACCCCTTCGATCCGACGATTACGGATCGAAGGAGTGGGGCACCCATACCTGTCGGCGCGGATGGTGTCCGAACCCCGCGGGGTAATGTCCTGCACCAGGACAAGTTCCGGGTCCACGGCTTCTACGGAGCGGTCCGGCACTTCGTCCGTGCGAACCAGCAGCGCATTCGGCGCATATCTCACCGGACGCCCCAACTTGGCCATCGTCCCGGCAAGCAGATCGGCCGGATAGGCGATGCGAGCATACTCCTGGGCAAACGTGGCGAATGACCAGACAGAGGCCGCTAGCATGCCGCAAACCGCTAGCCGCCGGAGGCCGACCCGACGCAGGTGCACGATTCCCAACACCGCGCCGGAGACCACGAACGGGAGATACATGCCCAGGATGCGCCCGTAGAAACCCGTTCGTCCCGAGAGTACCCCAAGGGAAGCATGGAGCAGGTAGCACGCGATCGCCGCTAGAATCGCCGCTCGGGCTGACCTGGGAACGTCGGCGCCACGCCGCCAGAGGACCAGAACGGCGAAGCCTACAAACAGGATGAACAGGAGCACGCCGATCACGCCTTCCACGTCGCGTAAATAACGCCAGACGAAAACGTAGCTCTCCGGAGGCCAACCCTGAATGTGGCGCGCGTGGGCCACCGTTCCGATCACGATCTCTCCGATGTACGAAGTTCCGCCCCAAAGCGCGACCAGTTCAAGTAGGGCGAACACTGCCGCCGCGGAACCACCGAACAACAGGAAGGCCCGTGCACGTCGCGGGGCGGACGCGAGCAGCACGGCCAGGTTGATCAGCACGAACAGGTAATGGGCGGGGTAAATGGCGTAGCCCATTGTGCAAAGGCATCCCGCCACCAGGGCGCGTGTGTCGGCCACGCCCCACCCCTTGCTCTGCAAGGGATGGGGCACCCGCACCCGCGTTTCCAAGGACAGCAGCCACAACAGCGCCAGGAAGACCAGGAGAGATTCCTGGCAGGGCATGAGGTGTCTGATCCAGACGTTAGCGTTGCACAGCAGCGAATACACCGCAGTGATCAGCAGTGCATACCATCCCGAGCGGGCCCAGATGCGCCCCACGCCGAAGATGCACACGCTGATCCCCAGGGTGACCAGAGTGTTGAACGCCGAAGCCGCGTCGTAGTATTGAAGTGTGTCGCGCTCGATGCCCCACAAATTGCCCCCCACCCGTTGCATCAATACGGGGATCACGCTCACGTACACAAACCCCGGGCGCCCCTCGCAGGTATACGGCTGAGCCAACGCGGAGCGATAGTTGCCCGCCAGCAACTCGTCAATCATAACCTCGGCAGCCAGGTAGCGGTCCTCGTCGCCCCAGAAGAAATGCCCCTCGTGGATCAGGCTGAAGCGGTAGCCCGCCAGCGCCGCGAGCAAGAGCACCAGCCCGATCAGTGGGGCAGCGCGGCGAAAGCGGGAAGCGGGTGCTGGACAAGATCCGGTTGAAGGCATGACCGTCGCCGACTCCTCGATTTTAACCGTCATTCCGCGTGGCGGGCGCAGCGGTGACCATGGCCTCGACCTCGCTCGCCGGTAGTTCTGGGGGGGTGAGACGGTAGATTTTCAGCGGCCCACCCCGCTTGGCCGTCATGTCAGCAATGAACTCCAACCCCGGCCCTTCCGCCAGGAACCACCATCGGCGCGTGCTCATGTGGGGAAACTCCGCGACCAGTTCAGCCTCCCGGCGGAGCCGCGCGTCCATGGCTTGCCACCATTGGAAGACCTGCTCGCTGCCCCCCGGCGAGAACTTCGGTAGTGCCAGCATTGGGCGTCGGTGATCATCCACTCGACGCCGCGGCTGCGGAGCTTGGGGAGAGTCTCCTCGGGTGAGCCTTGCCAGCGATATCTCTCACCAATCACCTCGACGCCGGCGTCGTCCAGGT
>JAUWNF010000608.1 GCA_030612785.1 Phycisphaerales bacterium | reverse complement strand
TTCAGCAGCCTCTTGAGGTGCCGGTCGACGAAGGCGATTTCGGCATCATACGGCTTTCCTCGATGCAGGGCCGGATCGATTATTGGCGGGTTGTAGGGTTCGTGCGGATCGAAGTAGTGCACCCAGAGGAAGAAGGGGAAGGTGGTGCCCGAGCGCTGGCGGTCTTGGAGCCACTGAATAGCCGGCGTCGTGACAGCATCGGCGCGTCGCTCGTGCTGCAGGGACACCGGCCCCAACCGGTTGTCCTCGGAGATCTTGAAGTCGTAGAGGTCGAAGCCCTGATCTAGTCCAAACCTCCGATCCAGCACAAAACACGAGACAAACGCGGCGGTGTCATATCCATTGCTCTTGAGGATCTCGGCCACCGTGACATGCTCCTCAGAGAGCCGGGACGTGCCGTTGTTGCGCACACCGATCGTGGGCGGGTAGCGCCCGGTGAGGATTGTGGCATGGGATGGCAAGGTGAGTGGGACGCTGGTGACCGCGTCTTCGAACAGCACGCCGTGGCTGGCCAGAGAGTCGATGACGGGCGTCTTGGCCAACTCGTATCCGTAGCATCCCAGATGATCCGGCCTCGTGGTATCCAAGGTAATCAGCAGGACGTTGAAACCGGCGGCGGCGCCGCGCTGGATCACCTCGGCCAGTACAATAGGTTGAACCCCGCGCTTGTCGGCAAGTAAACCCGTCACCAGCCAGGCGATCAGCCCAACGACGATTCCGAGGACTACGATCAGGAATGCTCGACGACCTTGTCTTGGTCGGGGAGGAGCGCTCTGAGCCGGCATGTCATCGTCCCATATGACTGTTATGAACCCAGATTCCCCACCTAGCGTCCAGCTCACCGTGAGCCCGGGCGGTACGCCGCCAGTATAGCTCACACGTCCGCGCGAGGCCAGTACAGTAGAACGTCTCGTCCGAAACAAACGGGTTCACTGAGCGGACGATTCGGGTATACTTGTCCACGGGAAAGCCCGGGACGTCTCCGAGCAGAGCGTATCTGAGATCATGTTGGATCCATGAGCCAAAATCGCATGATAGAAGCATGTTCAATAGGTGAATCTGGTCGCGACGCATCGGTGCCCCGCCCCTGGGGACGCAAGTGGGTCTTTCGCCTTATTGCCATCTCGGTTTCCCTAATCCCGCTGCTACTCGGTGAGTTGGCTTGCCGGTTCCGGGGGTATGGTGGGCTCTCCCCGGTGCTGCGGGAACTGGGGACGATCGACGACCGCACCTACATCGTGACAGACCCCAAAGGGATCAAATCCTTCTTCCTCCTTGATATCGGCGGTCGTATTGAGCAGCAAGTGTTCACCATGCCCAAGGATCCCGGCACCGTGCGCGTGTTCCTGCTGGGGGGCTCAGCGATGCAGGGCTATCCCCAGCCGCGCCATCTGGCCTCGTCCGCTTTTTTTCAGGCCATGTTGTCCGACCTCTGGCCCGACCGAACCGTGGAGGTACTAAACTTGGGGACCACAGCGGTCGCCAGCTTTCCTGTCATGTGCATCGCTGACGAAGCCCTGCAGTATGACGCCGACCTGCTGATCGTCTACACGGGCAACAATGAGTTCTATGGCGCCCATGGTGTGGCGTCGGTTCATCGATTCGGGCGTTCCACACACGCCATGCAAATCCTTCGCCAGTTTCGGCGGTCGGCGCTCGCTCAGTGGATGCTCGAGCAGATGGTACGCCGTAAGGACGGGTCGAAGGCCAGGCTCAATCTGATGGAGTCGATGAGCGCCGATGCGCAGATCGGCCCCGACGACCCCCGGCGGTCCGTAGCGGCGCGCAACCTGGAAAACCATCTCATCCACATCATCGAGAACTGCAAGCAAAAAGGGGTTCCCGTCATCGTCTGCACGTTGCCTGGCAATGAACGAAACCTGGCTCCGGTTGGCGAGGAGTTGCCGCCGCCGCTGCCGGACGACCAGCGCGCCCGCTTCGACAGCCTCCTGGCGGAAGGACGACGCCTGATGGACGGAGATCCGGAACCGGCCCTTCACGCTTTATCCTCGGCAAGCGAGCTATGCGACCACCATGCCACGCTTTACTTCTTGATCGGTAAGTGCCTCACGAGTTTGGGCCGGCATGCGGAGGCATCGAAGGCCTACGTCCGGGCCAAGGACCTCGACACCATGCCGTGGCGTGCCCCAAGCACCTCCAACGACGCGGTCCGTCGGGCCGCTGAACGCGGCGCCGTGCTGTGCGACTTGGAGCAGGCTTTTCGAGGGCAGAGCCCCGATGGCGCCATCGGTCAGGAGTTGATGGACGATCACGTTCATCCCACTTTGCAAGGGCAAGCTCTGATCGCCACCAGCCTGCTGCGGTCAATGAGCAAGTTGCCGCTACCGTTGAAAGTAGATCCCCAGCGCGTGTCGGAACTGCCTTCCTGGTCGGCTTATGGGCAGCGGTTGGGGGCGAGCATGTTCGACCGCTACGGAGCGGCCTATCACTGCACGGTCGTGTTTCGAGTATCGTTTTTGCGGAGGAGCAATCCCGGGGCGTTGCGGCACTTCCAATCCATTTGCGCAGTCCTCGAACCACGCATGAGCACATTGGAACGTCGCGCCGTGGATCGCTGGCAGAAGGGCGGCATACAATTCCCAATCACCGGGGT
>JAUWNF010000123.1 GCA_030612785.1 Phycisphaerales bacterium | reverse complement strand
GTCTTGGTAATCACTCCCAGGCTGATGTGATCCGTGAGCCTGAGACCCTCGGGCAACCCTGCAACCGTTCGTGCCATTTGCGAATCCTCCTTTCTTTCCAGGAAGGATACCGCATGTGCGGCACTAAGTGAACAGTATTAGAGCTTACCCGTGGTCTTCACCCTCCCGGTTGCTCCACGGGTAAAGCACGTCTCCCCTCTGCGAGGGGGGAGACGTGCTTTACCCGTGCCACCCCGATAACACGCTAAACCCGTTTCTCTACCCCGCGCACACGGCGTCGGCAAGATCCGCCACACCGGTCCGCACGGGGTCGACGACCGGCAGACCGGTCAGGGTGCGCACTTGGTTAAGCGCCTGTCTGAATCGCTTTTCGCTCATACCGTAGCAGTTGAGTGCCACCCCAACGACGCTCGGCGGATGGATCGGCTGGAGCACCGCCTGGTAGAGCCGGACGACCTCGTCCAGCGGAGGGATGGGGATGTCGGTATGCCGCATGTGCCGGCGCGTCGGCGCATGACACAGGACTAAGAAATCGGGCAGCACGCCGTGCAGCAAGCCCATGGTGACGGCGGAATAGCTGGGGTGCAACAGGGCTCCCTGCCCTTCGACGACCACATAGTCCGCGTCACGGTGTTCCAGAACCGCCGCCTCCACCGCTCCCGAGACAAAGTCGGCGGGGAGCGCGTCAATGACCACCCCGGAGCCGCGAATCATCACCCCAGTCTGCCCGGTGGGTACGAACTCGGCCCGCAGCCCCCGGCGGGCCAGCTCCCCGACCAGTTCCATGGCCGTCAACCGCTTGCCCAGGTTGCAGTCGGTCCCTACGGTGAGGATGCGCTTGGCGCGGGTCTGCCGGGCCTTGCCCGTGCCCACCGTTGAAACCCCCGGGCACGCCCGGACGTCCCAGAGCTTTCGACCGGCATCGGCGGCGCACCGGGCCAGTTCGGCGTCATCGTTGAGCCGCGCGTGCAGGCCGTTGACCACATCCAGGCCCGCCGCGAGCGCCGCGCGTATGGTCGCCCGCCAGGCGTCGGGCAACCGCCCACCCGGAAGGGCCGCCCCTAACACCAGACGATCCGGTTGGTGTCGCAGGGCCGACCGGACGCTGTCCACGATAGGCACACCCGCCCCCACACCAACGAGATCCTCCAGGTCCCCGCCGGCATGTGCGCGGTCCAGAACCGCGACCACCTCGTCCGGGCAGTACCGCAGCAACCCGACGGCCGTCTTCGCGGAGAAGACGTCAAGGTAGCCATCGGTCAGGATGCAAATGCGCCGTTTCGAGACCATGATGCACCAGAGCGAGAGAGATACTAACCGAATATCGGCATGTCGGCCCGATAACCCCCGCTGGTATTGAAGCATCACTGGAGTAAATCGCGTGACACCGGCGCGCAGTGGACCTTGCCCGCGAACGCCCGGTAGATTCAGCCTTTTGGGCGTGAGACTCCCGTACGATAGCTGCCGAGATGCTCTATAATGGCGGTGGCGGGAACCGAGACGCGACGGTAACAGGCTGTCGATTAAATCGTCCATGGTGATTCTCAGTGTAGCGTCACCCCTTGTGGGTGACGAAAAACGAGGCTACGCCGCCCACAAGGGGCGACGCTACAGATTAAATTGACAGCCTGGTAAGGGGGCGGACGGAAGCGCGCCCGCGGTTACCAATCGAACGAGGAGGCGGAAACATGAACCACAACGCGGATCGGATCCTGAGATGGGCCGTGGGCATCGCGGCGGCCTGTTTTTTTTATGGCGGGATCGCTTGGGGCCAGGTTCCCGAGTTCCTGGAGAAGCCGTCGCCGCGGCACCTCCGCATCATGTGCTACAACGTCAACTGGGACTCCATCTTCCGGGACGACGATCCAAACAATCACGAATGGCGCGCGTTCAACATGGTCGAAGAGTTCGTCCGCGTGGTCACCGCAGTGAACCCGGACATCGTCTGCCTCCAGGAGATCAACTATGCCCGTGATCCGCAGGACGTCGCCGACATTCTCGATGAAGAACTCCCCCTGCCCGGCGGGGAGATGTGGCGGGCCCACAGCGGCTCGGACAACGTCATCGCCGCCCGCTATGATCTGTCCATGCTCGCCACCGATACCATCCCCACCACCAACCGCGGCCAGGCCATGGCGCTGGTCGGTCTGCCGGACAGCGACTACTACGCCGATCTATACCTGATGAATGCCCACTTCAAGTCCGGCGGCTGGCCCAGTGACATCGCCCGCCGGCGACAACATGCCGACGCCATTATTCACTGGATCGGCGACATTAAGACGCCCGGCGGCAACATCGATCTGCCGGACGGGACACCGATCATCGTGCTGGGCGATCTGAACGTCTACGACACCGATCCGCACCTCCACCTCAACACGCTGATCACCGGCGATATTCACGACGAGGGCACCTACGGGCCCGACGTGCCCCCGGACTGGGACGATACCGACGCCACGGACGCATTGCCCTTGCACAACGGCGCCGGACCGGACTTCTACACCTGGCGCAATGACTCCAGCGCCTACAACCCCGGAGCACTCGACCGGATCATCTACTCCGACAGCGTCATGTCGGTGGGCAACTCGTTCGTGCTGAACACCACGGCGATGACCCCGGAGGAACTCGCCGCCGCCGGTCTGGAGTACGCCGACATCGTGCTCAACCTGGCAACCGGATACTACGACCATCTGCCTCTGGTGGTCGATGTGCTCGTACCGGGGCCGGGCGACTTCGATAGGGACGGCAACGTGGATCTGGATGATTTCGTCCACTTCTCCGGCTGTATGACGGGACCGGAGAATGGACCCGCAGGTACCGGCTGCGAGGTGTTCTACTTCGACGCCGATAACGACGTGGACCTGGGGGATTTCAGCAGGTTTCAAGCCGTTTTCACAGGGTAGGGCGCCGTCCGACTTGCGGCGCGGGGACGGTTCGTAGTCAGGATCCGCTCCCTCACGAGGCTGTCGATTTAATCGTCCACGGTGATTCCCAATGTAGCGTCACCCCTTGTGGGTGACGAAAAAAGAGGCTGCGCCGCCCACAAGGAGCGACGCTACAGATTAAATCGACAGCTTGTCGCGGTCGCGGTTCGGCACTTTGGACCTTGAACCTTGAACCTTGGCCCTTGGCCCTTGGACCTTGGACTTTGGACTTACGAAGTGTCTTCGCCGATGCGGAAGATGCGGTTCTTACCCGCCCTTTTGGCCTGCAAGAGAGCTTGATCGGCCCGGGTAATCAGTTCCTCGGCAGTCTGGCCGTCCCAGGGGAAGGTAGCCAGTCCCCCACTGACCGTGAGTTGGCACGGGCCGTAGCGCTTCAAGGACTCAAACTTGTGGGCGCTTAAGGCTTCGGTGAAGCGCCGCAGCAGGATCATGGCGTCGTCGGGATGCTTGCTGCCCGCCACGCGCGGCTGCTCGGCATCCCAGAACACCACCGCGAACTCGTCACCCCCGTAGCGGGCGACCATGTCATGCTCGCGGCAGTGCTGCCTGATCAAGCGTCCCACGACCCGAATGATCTCGTCGCCGGCGTCGTGTCCGCAAGCATCGTTGTAGCGCTTGAAGTCGTCGATGTCGAATATCAGGATCGTCGCGCAGAAGCGCTCGCCCTCCGCCCGGACCAGCACATCAGCTAGAAAGCGCATCAGCGCCCGGCGATTGGGCAGCGTACTCAACTCGTCAGTCAAGGCCAGCTCGCGCCAACGGCGCTGGGTCCCGGCCGCCTTGAGCAATCGGCCGGCCAACACCGCGTACTCACGCAGCTTGTCAGTATCGGCCCGGTCGTAGGGGCATCCCGGCCGCAGACCCAACGATACCTGACCCAGCAGCTTGCCGTCGGACTGAATCGGCTCGACCAGGACCGGATCAGTGCCGACCTCGCCCGCCTCGACCACCGTACCCTCGACGACCACCCGGACGTCGGCGCCGCCCAGCGCCGCCCGAATGAGTTCCGCCAGCCGGCTCAGGAAGGCGCGGGGGTCCTCCGCCAGATCGTCCAGCAACTCGCCCAGGCGAGCCAACTCGTCCATGGTGGCCGACGGCGCGGAGCCCGATTCGGTCCACGGCGCTTCGCCGACCCGGGCGTAAGCGAGCGCCTCGTCGAGTTCGGGGCCATCGAGTGGGCACACCAGGTAGTCGTTGGCTCCCGAGGACAGTGTGCGGCGTGCCAGCGGTTCAGCCTCCATCGGACAACAGAGGATAACCGGCGTCTCTGGTCCGGCGGCTTCGCGCACGCCCGCGATTTGCTGGGCGATCCGCTGCGCGGCACTATCCACATATGCCAGAACCGCCCGGCAGGGGCGGCGGCAGAGATCGCTAATACCGGCCAGCGTGCTCGCCGCCGCAACCACCTCCCAATCCGGGTACCGCTCCTGAGTCTGGGTGCGCAATCCTTCGTCGCCCCCGATGACCAGAACACGCTCTCGCGTGGGTGAATGGGCTTGCGGTTGAATCAATCCCCGTCCTCCTTATTGCCTCCCGACCGGGCCGGGCGCGGGGGAAGATCGTCCCTCATCAACAGGTCCAGCTCCTCGGCCGAGAGCAGCGGTCCGTCGACGGCATCGATTTCCCGATCTTCGCCGTGCCCGGCGTCCTCTATAGCGCGATTCGCCGGGTCCGGTTCGGAACGTGGCGGCGGGGACGGTTGACGGCGACTCGGCGGAGTGCGCACGGGTCTGTCGGCGGTTCTTCGCCACGGCACGGAAACGCGCGGCGGCCCCTGGTGCGTTTCCTCCGCCGGTGCCTCAGTCGATGGTGCGGAGGCAACCTCGACCTGAGTTTCGGGCGGTTGCGTAGGTTCGACAGGCTGATGGACGGGGGGTGCCCCGTCGGCTGCGGGCATGCGCGGACTCACCGCGGTGTCGAGTTCCGGTGGAGCCTCGGCGAGTTCCTTCGACAGCTTCTCGAATCGTTCGGGGGTCAGCACGGCGCGCGCCCCGGCCCCCAACGCCGCCTCCAGCTTCTCCGCCGCGTCGCCACACCCACAGGCGTAGACCACCGCACGCCGGCAATGCCGCGATGCCAACCCGAAGAACTCAAACTCGGACGGATCCAGAGAGTCGACACACACGATGACCGCAGCCGGATCGAGCCGGGTACGCCCCAGGCGTGCCAGTGCCAGATACACATCATCCACCCGTTCGACCTGAAGTGGGGCGCGGTCAAAGCATTCCGCCCAGGACGACCGCTCCAGGTCCTGAGTGTTCCCAACGTAGAGGATTGTCGGCGTAGCTCCACTCATAAGCGACAACCGGGCCGAACGTGGTTGACGTCCGGCTGCGAACAAAGGTTCCGAACCGCGACCGTAAGGGAGCGGATCCTGACGTCGAAAACCCCCTCACCCTCGGCAGTTTACCTATCTTTACAGTCTAGGCGTCAGGCCCAGCGAGGTCAATCGCCCATATCCCCGTTCCCCCGTAGCTGTACTGATACACCCCCCTTTCGGTGTCGAAGGTCCGCCCCGATGGGGTTGAGACTCGCCGATCGGCATCTGCGAGGAATCCTTCGATCGTGCGCCAAGCTCTGTGGGTGGAGTGGAACCGTCTACGCGCGGGCGGCGCGGCCAACCGTCGCTCCCCTGCGGCTGCGAGCCAGATCACACGGAGGGACAACGAATATGCAAACGGTACTGGGAGTGTCGGCGGTTTGCCTCATAGCGGCTTGCGTTGCCGGTTGCGGGGGCGACGCCCGGGTCGAGTTGTCGGCGGCGGATTCGATCGAATCGCTGGCCGGTGCCTTGAAGCTGGCACTTCAGGAATATCACGACGACCTGACGCTGGGTGACGACCTCCGCGAGTCGGCCGCCATCGCGGCCTTTGTGACGCGCATTCAAACGGCTGACGATGATCCGGCCGAGCAGGAACGCCACGTTGCCGACTTCACCGCCGCGCTGGCCCGCGTGCGTCAGGATCGGCGCGTCGAATGGGCCCGGTTCACCGCGACGGAGGACAACATTGACACTCTGCGCGAGGTCACCAGCGGGCTGCGCCGTCTGGCAGTCGAAAGCCTGACCCTGCGCGACGAAGCCCGCCGCTACATTCACGCCCTGATCGACAGGCAGCGGGCATCCCGGCGCACCGGAACGGAACGGCAGATTCCGCCGCCGGATTAAAGTGCCCGACGGGGTCGTATGCCCGCCATCGCGGGGGCATGGCCCGGGGCGACAACCTACACGGGACCGCGTGGCCACGACAAGCGTGGCTACGGCACGCGGGTGAGTCTCGATTCTCTTCGATGTGAAACGGAGATGCTCATGTCCAGCTTGACCGACGAACTCAAGCGACTGATGGAGACCCTGGACCAGGGAATCCAACAGCAGCCCGGCGCGGGCGATGCCATCGACTTGATCCTCGCGTCGCCCGCACGAACCACGGAGGTTTGCTCTCTGCGTCATGATCCGGTGGTGGAGGCCTTCCGCCAAGAATTGGTGGACGGCTTAATCCGCGTGGACACGGCCAACAAGCTGCTGCACCTGGTGAACACGGTGGTCACCGCGTTACTGACCAGGTGAAGCGGCTGGCCCCGCGGAGCGTCCGAACCATGCCGGTCTCGCAAGCCGTTATTGACTGGCCGACGACCGCCGCGATGGTCGCGGTGGTGGCGCCGTTGGTTGCGCTCCCGCTGACCGTGGTCATGTTTCACCTGAAGGCGCTGCGTGAACACCAGGTCTCGCGCCGGGAGGAACTGGCCCGGAGGATCGACACGGTGGACCAGTCGCTGGGCTCCGCCCGTCGTACCTTGGTCGAGATTCAGCGCGACTACACCACGAAGGAGGAATGGTTGCGCGAGAGCATGGCCTCCAGACACCACTTCGAGCGGATGCTGGCGGCGGTGACGCGTCTGGAGACCGAAATAAGCGTGGTTCGCGGGTGGTCGCAGTATATCGAATCGCGGCTGCGCGCCGCCGGCGCCTCCGAAAGGCCGGGGCCGACAGACGAAGCCGCCACGCAAGCGAATCGAGCGGAGCAGAGCTGATGGCGAACGGACGAGGCAGTCGCGAAATCAAGCGAGTGCGGAACGAGATCCTGATCGTGCTCAAGATGCTGTACCCGGCCGCGCTGCAGGCCGATCAACTGCTGCGCTCGCTGCTGGCCGTCTTTCCCACGCTGGAGTGGGACCACTTTCGGCGGGACCTGGCCTATCTGTGCGAGAAAGGCTATTTGCAGCGGGTGGTGCCGGACACGGAGCGTGACGAGAGGTTGACACCCTGGCGAAAGCGCTGGTTCCGGCTGACCAGCGCCGGGGTGGAGGTGGCCGACCGGTGTATCGGCGATCCGGCGTTGGAGGAATAGTCCGATGGCGACCGAGCCGCTCAAGCGCGTGCGGAGCAAAGCTGCGGCCAAGACCCGCCGGCGAACGAGCCGGGCGCGGGAAAAACCGCAACCGCCGCCGACGGGCGCGGACGTGGAAGTCCCCGCGAGCCTGGAAGCGTATCGCCGGCGAATGAGCGCCATCGGTGAGACGCTGTCGGCGATGGTCGCGGGGATGGAGTCGGCCGACTCGGACCTGTGGGGGCGCGGGATGTACCTCAAGCTGGTGGGCAGGCTGTACGACGCGCTGGACTGCGAGGACCTGACCCTGGGGGACTTGCAGGCGCTCTCCAAGATGATCTACGAACAGCGTCGGGCGCAGACCCAGGCCCTGGAGGTGGAACGGCGGATGACCGCCGGCCGGAGAAGCGACGGTAACGGCGACGGGGGCGCAGACGAAAACGAAGGCGGGCGGGCGAAGACCAGAGAACTTCCGCCGCAATTCGGCGATATGGTCAAGCAGATCTACGGGGTCAACCTGCACCGGGAATCGACGGACTAAAGTGACATGATGGTGTCACTTACAAACCCGAACACCAAGCTCAGGGCATGGAGCGAGCCCGCTTGCGGCGCGTCAAATCGGCGCCGGAACGCCGACGTTGTACAGACCCAACATAATCGCCGAGAGCAGCGCAATAATAATCGACCAAATCACCATCGGTCACATCTCCCTGAAACAGGCACACCCGGGGCACCACCAGGCCCTTTCCCGCCGCACGGGCTCGGACCCGCGGCCCGGGTGGCTTTCAAACCGTAGTCAGCGGAGTTATAGAGAGTAAACGAGTTTTGCTCAAGTGCCGACCGGTGGCCGAGCAGCATACGTGGGCGGCGGCGTGCCGCCCCCAAGTTACGCCGGGTGGTCTTCGCCCGCTCGCCGCATCCTCGCACTCGCTCAATCACTTAAGGGCAGTAGCAAAACCCAGGAATACACCAGCACGAGCACCCGTTCTCGTCACAATAACATTCACATCTCTCCGCGACGCAGAAGCAGCTATGGGGCTCGCTCTGCGGTGCCCATGGCGACACCTCGCCTACTCGGTGTGGCGTCTGGTCCGGGGGGTTCAGCGCCCCACTGGGCTGTGCAAGCCTCGCCTCGAGCAGGGGGTTTCCTTCTGCCCAACCGGCGCTCTGATAATCCGCAAGTCCTTCCCGCAACACATCCAGGGCTTCGTCCGAAATCTCGGGATGAGCGCCCGCCAGCTCTATCCTGTAGAGC
>JAUWNF010000622.1 GCA_030612785.1 Phycisphaerales bacterium | reverse complement strand
ACGGCAAGAAATCGGATCGGTCCAAACGCGGCGGCGGGAAAGGTGAGTAGAGCCGGTCTCGGGATTGTCGGACACGTTGTCTGATCCCGGGGGGTGGGGCCGGTTTCCAAGGCCGTCATCTGAGTCCCATTCTGCCGAGCGTGCGCTTCAAGGATTCCCGAGCCGGAACCGCGTGGCCGCCTCGGATGGCGCCATCTCAACAGCATAATCCTCGACTTCCGGCAGACGGTCTGCAATATTCTGATCTCCAGGTCGTTCTCCTGCTGTGGGCTCAACGATCTTGTCGCGGGAGGGCATGTTCGTTCCCGCACGGTGCGCGGCGGGTTTGCCGTCACGGTAGTGCCGTTTTCGCTGGCCCAGTTTCGTAGCGGCCTGCGTCTCGCAGGCCGGACGGCCGCTACTTTTGTACGCAAGTTTTCAAGGCTCGGGGTGTTTAATCGAATGAGCGGTGCCGCGAAGTCAGAGAGGATCAATGCCGCGACGTACGGATGAAGACCTATTGCTGGCGGCCGGCCGTGGTGATCGGGAGGCTTTTGGCCTCCTGGTCGAGCGGCAGCATCACGCCGTGGTTCAGTTCATACACCGGTTCCTCGTGACCACAGACCGTGCCACCGTGGAGGACTTGGCCCAGGACGTGTTTCTCGGGGCTTGGAAGGCCGCAGCTTCGTTTCGGCCGCGGGCGAAGGTCTTGACCTGGCTGCTGCGGATCACCACGAACGTCTGCCTGAACTACCGGCGCCGCCGGCGACTTCGCAGAACGATTGCTCTGGACGGCGACCGCGTGGCCGAGCACGCCGGCCCGCAAACGGACCGGGCGGACGTACTGGCGGCGGCAAATGAGGAAGCCTGCGGCGTGCGGGCGGCGGTGGCATCCCTCCCGCGGAGTCAACGGGCCGCAATCGTGCTCCGGCACTTCCACGGACTCTCGTACGCGGAAATATCGGACGTTCTGGATATCTCCGTCTCCGCCGTCGAGTCGTTGCTGTTTCGGGCACGAAGCACCCTCCGTGTCACCTTGGGGGCGAAAGAAAACCACACCTCTCCGCAAGTTTCCGCGCAGTGGGGTGCTAAAACCACATGAGGAAGTGACTCTCTATGCGCTGCCGCAAAGCACAGAAGTTGATCTCCGTGGGCCTGGACGGCGAACTGGATGAGGCCCGCGCCCGGGCCCTGAAGCGACACTTGGCGGAGTGTCAGCAGTGCCGGGCGTTCGCAAGCGATGTGAAGGATGATGAACAGGCGTTGGCGCAGCTCACGGCTCCGGAGCCGCGCCCGGGTTTCACGGCACGCCTGCTGGTCCGTATGCCGGAATCGCGACCGAGCTACGTTCGCCTGAGGGAGTGGGTGGGCTTCCTGCGCCCGGCCCCCTTGGGGGTCGGTGCGGCTGCGTTCTGCCTTGGAATCACCGTAGTTCTGCTGGCGAATGGGGAGCGTAGCACCCCAGATGCCGAGTATAACAACGCCACGGTGGCACTGTCCGGTGATTCCCTTGACACCCTGTCCGAAGTGCCAGTTGATGAACGCCTGTTGGCCTTGCTGTCCGAGAACGGAGAATTGGGAGATGGCCTGGTTACGCCGTAAGTCCGTGTGGTTGCTCCTGATTGCCTCGCTGGCGTTTAACGTCGGCGTGGGAACGACTTTCGGGGTGCGGACGTATCAGAATTACTGCGGGCCCTGCAAACGCGGTGGCCGTCCGCCGCACGTCGGACTGCTCGATAAGCTCAACCTGACCCCCGACCAGGCGGAGCAGGCCGAGGCGATCAAGGAGCAGATGTTCGAGTGCGCTCACGACCTCCGGCGAGAACTCCGGGAGGAAAACGAAGTACTGGCCGATCTGATGGCCGCTCCCCAACCCGACCGGGAGGCTATCGCGGCGCAACTGGGCAAGATTTCCGCCCTTCACGACCAGAAACAGCACTGGATGATCGAGCACTTCCTGGACATCAAAGAACTGCTGGATCAGGAACAGTGCGAGGTGTTCAACGAGACGATCCGCCGCGTCCTTCCGCGCGGAAGACTGGGGCGCTCGGGTTTCGGTGGTCCCCACGGCCGTCCAGGCTGTGACAAGAGAGGAACTTTCCACGACGACGATAGTTAGTTGTACCAACGAAAACACAAGGAGACGTAACGATGACCAGAACTCTACAATACCTAGTAGTGCCCGCCTTGGCTTTGGTGGTGACGTGCGCGAGTGGGGCTCTTGCCGCTGATGAGTCGGACCGCTCGATCCCTGATGCCAAGCAAGCCCGGCTACTGGAGCGCTTCGGGGACCAGGGCATCGACGCCGATGGTGACGGCACCTTGACCCGCGATGAAGTGCATGCCTTCTTTGCTGACCGGCACCCGGATTGCATGAGCGGCAAACCCGGCAAGAAGGGCTACGGACACCGCGGCATGAAGGGCGACGGCTGGGGCCCGCAGGACCGCGTGTGCAGGGGGCTCCCGCGCGGGGGGGTGCTCACC
>JAUWNF010000455.1 GCA_030612785.1 Phycisphaerales bacterium | reverse complement strand
CACAGCGCTCTTCCTTGATGGCATATGGCGAGCCGCCGCGGATAGCACTAATGACTATGATGGCCCGACATGGATTAGCACGAATGGGGATTTGGATTACTGGTTAGACGGCCTAATGGATGAGATTCGGGTCTCGAAGGTGGCGAGAAACGATGCTTACATCGCAACCGCATACAGCACAATGAGTGACCCTGCGTCCTTCATGACGATCGGCGAGGAGAGCGAGCGGACACCGTAGCGTGCCATTAGTCGGCGGAGACGGATTCTCCGCGAATTTCCGTGGAAACCGAGTCCTGGAGTGAGTCGATCGCCGGGTTATCCAGCGATCAGCGTACGTAGCCCGGCGCTGGGCGAGCGCCGCGGCTGGCGTGCACTTGAATCGGGGCTCGGGCGAGAGGCCATCGTGGGCATCGCGTCCTTCCGGGGAGGACGCATGAACTGAGTTGACCAGCTTGGTGCCGTCAGCCGTCGGTCGATGATGGTCCGGAGGCCGGCTGATGAGCTCCAGGAAAACCCAGGCGATTCCTGTCTACCTTGAGGCAGGTCGGTAGCGCTTCGAGTGATGGCGCAGGATCCGCAAGGGCCAGCCCCTTGTTTGCCGCGTTGGCCCTTGGGGCGGGTTGGCTATCAACGCCTGCTGGAGCACGCCGCATGGCAAATCAGCTACACCCGAAACCACAACGCCGCCGCCAAGACCAGCCGGCGGAAAACCACGCTCAAGAAACTACGAAAACAGGGCATCGATGTGGCCCAAATACAGACTTGTATAGGAAGTGACTTATCGCCGTAGTGTTAAGCGGGGCCGGCCAACTGCAATCCCACGTTTTCGGCAAGGGGTGCGGGGGCGTCCTTCCCGCAATCGTCGGCGAGTTCCGCAGCCAGCCTGGTGAACTCTTCATGGTGCTTCTTAAAGGCCTCAACGATTACGGGATCGAACTGGCTGCCGGCCCCTTCCACGATAATTTGGTAGGCCTTCTCGTAAGGCATGGCCTCTTTGTAAACGCGTTTGGTGGTCAGCGCATCGTAGACGTCGGCGACGGACGCGATGCGCGCCCCCAGCGGTATCGAGTCTCCGCGGAGTCCCTGGGGGTAACCCTCACCGTTGTACCATTCATGGTGGAAGTGGGCGATCTGTTCGGCCATTTTCAGGAAGTCAACCGCCGGTGTCCGCTCCATGACCGCACGGATGGTGGCCGCCCCCGAGGCGGCGTGACGCTTCATTATCTCCATTTCATCCGGCGTCAAACGCCCCGGCTTGAGGAGGATGCGATCGGGGGTGGCCACCTTCCCGATGTCGTGCAAGGGCACTGCCCGCTTCAGGCTGTGCATGAACTCATCCGTGATTTGATCCTCGTGCGGAGGCTGCGTTCTGAGTTCCTCTGCGAGCAGCATGCAGTAACGGGTCACCCGATCGAGGTGCTTTCCGGTGTCGTCGTCGCGGTTTTCCGCCAACGCCGCAAAGGCCAACACGATCGAATCGCGGGCCTGATCGAGCGCTTCGTGATCGAGCTGCCCCTGGATCGCGGACGCCGCGTTGTTGCACAACAGACCGAGGTACTCGAGATCCAAGGCGCTAAAAGGACGGTTTCCATACCGGCCCGCGATGTTCAGCACGCCGATCTCATGCTCACCAACGGAAAGGACCGCGGAAAGCATGGGGATCGTGTGGAGCAGATCGGTCCCCAGGAGCTGACGTTGTTCCTCAAATTCCTCCCGCGTATTGATGACGATGGGATCGCGATGCGACAGCCTGTCGCACCCGTCGGCTGACACCAGGGGGATGCGGACGGCCCCGGCAATGTCCGGGTCTACACCTACCGAATGCGCTACGGTCAACGCGTTATGCTCAGCGGATGGGAGCAGGATGGATATCTCCCGACTGCACGTCAGCTCCGCGGCGCCGGAAACGGTGGTCTCCAGAATGTATTGCAGGCCATCGGCGGCTATGAGATAGCGGGAAAGATCCAAAAGAAGGGCCATGACCCGCGCCCTTTCCCCGTGGGCCTGCGTCACTCTCTCGGGGCTCTGGGGCGCACAGGACTTTTTGTCAGGTTCCGGCTCGACATTTCCGGCCAAGCAGACCTGATTGCGCCCGGTGCGCTTGGCAGAATACAGCGCCTCGTCCGCCGCCTTGAGCAATTCGTCCGGCGACTCCGTGGACTCCATGCGTTGCGCGACGCCCAGGCTTATGGTGACCTCACAGGGGCCGCCGACGCAGTCGATGCTCAGCGACTCGATAACCCTGCGCAGGCGTTCCGCCCCCATGGCGGCGCGTTGTTCGGTGGCCTGGGGGCAGAGCACGAGGAACTCCTCGCCGCCCAGGCGCGCGACGGCTTCGCCCTTCCTGGTGGATTCGCTCAAGGCCTTGGCTACGGCTATGAGAACCTGATCACCAGCATCGTGTCCCAGGGTATCGTTGACGTTCTTGAAATGATCGATGTCGATCATCATGCAGGAAAGAGGCTCGTTGTATCTGATGGCTCGCGTCCAGTGGTCGGCGAAACGGTGCAAGACCTCGCGTCTGTTGATCAGACCGGTCAACTCGTCGGTCGTAGCCAGTTCGTGGAGTTTCTCGTTAGCGTGGGCGAGCTCCTCGCCCGTTACCGCCATCTGCGCGTTGGCGCGGTGCAGCTCCAAGTTGCGCTTGTCGAGATCGGACTGCAGGCCGATGAGCCGCTGGGCGGCGTGGAGACGCGGAACCAGGTCCTTCTGACGGAAGGGCTTGGGGAGGAAGTCGTCGATCCCGGCCGCGTAGGCGTCGACAATCCGGTTGCCTTCAGTGTGCGCCGTGACGAGAACAATGTAGATGAAGCCGCAACCTTCGTTCGAGCGGATGTTGCGGCACAGCTCCAGCCCGTCCATTTCGGGCATGTTCCAGTCGGTGACGACAATCTGCGGACCCTGGTCGAGGATGATCCGCATCGCCTCAACCCCGTTGGTGGCCGTCAGTATCTCGTGCCCGGTGTTGCTCAGGTACCGCTCCATGAGCAGCCGGGCAGCGCGATCGTCGTCGACGACAAGGATACGGAGCTTTTCATCGTCGGCCATGTTGAGCTTCCAACTTCCAGCAACCGGCCAGGGTCACCCTGGACTCGTCCGCGTCTGGGACTCATACGCCCGCGCGGGACGCCCCCAAGGTGATGGGCGGGTGGGCGCCCGGAAGCGTGTCTGTCGCCCCCCACCCAGCATTATGGAATCGGTTTTCCAGTCGGTTGCCGACCGGCTGGAAAGCCGGTCCCACACATTCCTGCTGTCATGGGCTCTAGGGGATATCGTCCGGGAGCACTTCCAAGGTGAGTTGCGGTTAGCTGCTTATAGGGAGTTCAAGCGGGAAGACGCTCAGCTTCGTTCGGCGGTTTGCTCCCCGCGGCGTTATCGGCCCCCTCCATCGAGCAAGAGCATCAGGGTTTGGGTAGAGGAAGATCGTCCCTGCCGGTGCCCGAGAACAGACGATTGTGAGGCTGACCCCACTGCTCCTCGGCGACGGAGTCCAGCACGTCGACGTAGCGTCCGTCTTCATCCTGACGGTAGCCTAGTACTCCGACACTACTCAATTGATGGGTAGAGTCGTTTGAGCTTTATCCGTGCGTCGGCGGCGCGGAATCTCCAATCCACGTTGACGTTGCGGTGGTTGCGATCGTGTTCCCACGCGGCCACTTCGGTTCGAAGTTG
>JAUWNF010000112.1 GCA_030612785.1 Phycisphaerales bacterium | reverse complement strand
GGCCGGCGGGGAGGCCGGCCGCTACAGATTCGGTGACGGCAGTCTACTTCACCGGTGAAACGAGAACGCCTTCTTGCAGAGCTGCGCCCAAACTTAAGCGCGTGTGGTCGACACGCACGATGCAGGGGGCCCCCGCCCGGATCATTTCCACCGTTGCGCCCCGGATGAGCCCGAACTCGGCCAGCCGCCGCGCCGAGGTGCACGAATCGCGCAGAGCAGTTATCAGCCCGATCTCACCCACATGCATCGAGCGCAGAGAGAAAGGCTTCCTCGATTGGTGATCCGCTGTCCAGCCACTTTCCACGATTTCCGTCCTCCTGTCTCTAACGCCGCTTGGACGTTCGCGCTCCGGCCTCGTTGACCGTGCTGGTGGTCCCTCCGGCGCCACCAGCCGGGAAAGTCGCCACATCCTGGTTGCACGAGTCTTCGTAGCGCTCCCATCCTTCACGGAAGGCCACCGCATGGGGATCGTTCGCGGAGAAACAAGACAAGAATTGGGCGAGGCGTTCCGCCGTGGCGAGGCTCAGCAGATGCTCGATCTTGCAGGCGTCGACTTCCGCGTCTTCGGATGGAATGTCCAAGACGTCCATGAAGAACCGACGAATCAGCAAGGCCCGCCCGCGCACCGACGAGGCGACCTTCTCGCCATCTTCCGAAAGTTTCAGAAAACGGTTCTCGTCCTCGACCACTAACTCACGCTGCTTCAGTGCCTTAAGCGTCAACGAGGCGCTCCCGCGGGTGATGTTGAGCAACTTGGCCACATCCGACACCCGTGCGTAACCGTTCTTTTCGAGCAGCTCGACAATTGCCACGATGTGGTGCGCGGCCGAGTGCGATATGGGGTTCTGCTCAAATTGTTTCCACACGTCATCCATCGGCAATCTCACAAACCTTCTCACGGTACGTGCGAACTCATGTTTTATATATAAAACATATCGGTGCAATGTCAATACCAGTGCCGCCAAATACCTCCGTGCAGACCCTATTCTGCGCTGCGGCGATTGTAACTTGTGTGCTGACAGGGGATTGCATGATTCAAGTGGGGCTGGCCACGGGGCGGGGACGGTCGTCTGGGCACTGATCGGACCCTGTCATGCGGGCAGAGCTAGATCAGCAGAACCACGACGTCTCCGGGAGGCAGGGTGACGGCGAGGCGGCCGCGCCGCAGGGTGGCTGGCAGCGTCCGCCGCGAGACCTGCATGAGCGTGGTGACCCGCCGCCGCCGTCGGGCGCGCGCGGGAAGCGCGGTGACCAGCGCGCGACGCTGGGAGGTGAAATCCACGTTGGCCAAGACGATCAGGGCGGCGTTGCGATTGTTCACCAAGAACCCGCTGGCCACCACCCGTCGCGCGTTGGTGGTCACCTTCGGGGTGAAGTGATTCGCCGGCGCGGCGATGTCGGCCGCATAGCGCTGCCGGATCTCGGCGACCTCGGCCAAGAGCTTCACCATCGACTCGCCCCCAGGGTTGGTCCAGTGCAGGGCGAACGGGTCGAAGAAGGCCAGCTTCCCGTAGAATGGATCGCCCTTGGGCAAGGCAAACCGGGTGCGCGGCGTCGAGTCCAGCCCGAGATTCATGGGTTGCCGCTCCAGACACTCCAGGCCTGAATTGATGAACGGGACGGCGCGGGGCAGAAAACCGTTCAGCACTACCATCGCCCGCACGAAGCGCTTTCCGCCGTCACGCGTAATCGCGCGCGGCGTGTCCGGGGTTTCGGCGGCGGCGAGCGCCGGAACCCTGAGGCGGGGTAAAGTCTCGTACGCAAACTCGTGTATCAATCCTTCGCGCGCTCGAGGTTCCACGTACCAACTCGGGCCGATGAGTATGTTATAGCCCGCGCGGCACACTTTAGCATGGTTCTGTGTGCCAAGTTCCTCGGCCATGAAACAAAAGTCCGCGTCGAGCTTGCGGGGGCGATCGAGGATCATTCGTTCGAGCGGTTGGGGCAGGGCGTGGGCCATGTCGATGCGCGCCCCGTCGATACCGAACCGCTGGTAGTACGGGAGAATCCCCGCCAGGGCCTTCCACAGCGCGGAGTTCGGCCGCCGCCCGGGGAACAGGCTGGATTTGATCACGTCGAACAGTACATACGGCGGTTGGTCTTTGGGGTCGTCCAGGTGCGGGAGTGCCGCTGTGGGATGGTCTTGGTACATTCGCAGGAAAGTCACGTCGGACCACGGCGGTTGGGTGTCGTTGATCACGTCACTGAAGCCGGGCGGGGTGAGGACCCCGAACTCGCGGGCGATCGCCGCCACGAGATCGCGCGGCGGCTTGCGCCGCGAGTGGGCGACGAACTTGCGCCATCGCTGAGACGTGGTGACGTTGGGCGCGTGGCGGAATCTAGCGAGGTGGTCGCGCACCTGCACAGGCCCGTAGACCTCGTGGAGCTTGGAAGCGACGGGGTTAAGGTACGTGATTCCGGGAAGTCGCGGGGCTGCGTAGCGTTTCGCGCAGCGTCGGTCGATCCAATAGAACCACTCCGGGTGGTCGAGTATCCAATCGTTGTCGCGGGCGGTGGTGCGCGGGGCGAGGTCCAGCATCACGCGAATGCCCATCCGGTGGGCGGCTTCGACGAAAGCGCCGAACTCCAGTTCGACGTCTGCCGCATCGTCGCTCAATAGCCGGTCGTGCAACCGCGGTTCTATACGCGCGAAGTTCTTGGCCGCGTAAGGGCAGCCCAGTTCGCCCTTGCGGTAGAGGTCGCTGTGCTGGGCCACGGGGAGCAGGTAGACAACGTTGACGCCCATCCGCCGGAGGAGTGGCAGCAGCAGGATGGATTTGAGAAAAGTGCCCGATTCGGAAAAGCGCCGGGCCGACAGCTTACCATTGCCGTCGTGATCCCACGCGGTCGTCATGCGCACGAGCATGCTGTAGATCGTGGCCGTGCGGATCCAATCGCCGGCCCGACGCGCCCGGCGTCCGTCGCGGACCTTTCCCGAGGAGGTGGGTTCGACTCCTTGTATTCGGGACAAGCTCTTGCCGCCCAGTTGCCGGCCAGGGTGCGCAGGGAGAATCACGCTGTTGATACATTGAGTGAGGTAGTCATAAGGATCGACCAGCAGCTCGCGCCCCTCACGGCGGACCCTGCCGGCGTAGTCCCACTGATGCCACAGGCGCGGGATACGGTAGTTGCGTATCCGCGTGCGCCGTTCGGCCCGAACGAGCCGAGCACAGAGTTCGTGCAGAAAGTCGGCCATATCAATCCACTTCGGCGAGGAATTCGTCGACGTATTGATGGAACTTCATTACTGAGTCGACCGCGCGGACCTGCTCCTTGAAGCGCTTGCAGGGGCCGAGCTTCTTGGCGTACCAACTGATTCGCTGGCGGATCATGTGACAGGTGCGGTGCTCGCTCTCCATCGACGCCACATAGTCGAAATGACGCCGTATGAGCGCCACGCGCTCGGCTATCGCAGGCGGCGGCGGGACGCTGCCGGTGCGCAGAAACGAGTCCGTATCGCGGAAGATCCACGGATCGCGCAAGGCGCCCCGACCAATCATGACCCCGGCACAGCCGGTACGTTCAATCATGGCCACCGCGTCCTGCGGCGTCTTCACGTCGCCGTTGCCGATAGTCGGCATTTCACCGGCTGCGGACACCGCCTCGGCGATGCGCTCGAGATGCACCTTTCCGCTGAAACGCTGTGCGGTGGTTCGCCCGTGGACCGTCAAGGCCGCCACACCGACCTCAGCGAACCTGCGGGCCAACTCCGGCGCAACGATGTGTTCGTCGTCCGGACCCAGGCGCACCTTGACCGTCACGGGCACGTCCACGGATTTGACCACGGTCTCCGCCATCCGCGCCGCGTCGCCCGGACGGCGCAGCCAAGCGGCTCCGCCGTTACCCCGGGTCACTTTGCCGGCCGGGCAACCCATGTTGATGTCGATCACCGCAGCACCCAGTTCGACCGCTAACCGGGCGGCGTCGGACATCACCACCGCGTCCGGCCCGTGGAGTTGCACGCACAGCGGACGATCCTTCGGGCAGGTGCGCATTAGGTGTTTGCTGGTCCTAAATCCCTCGATGAACCCGCGGGAGCTGATCAGACTCGTGCAGGCCAGCCCCAGCCCGCCGAGCGGTCGAACAGCCAGGCGAAACGCCAGGTCGCAGTAGCCGGCCATCGGGGCGAGCAGGAGGTTGGAGGCGAGTTGTAGGTTGCCAATCCGCACGAGGTTCCTTTCTCCGTTCATTCTGACTACCTTTCCAGCCCCGGTCCAGCCTCGCGTAGTCGCGAGCGCGCTTACACGCGGATTTTGCTTGACGTTAGGTAATAGTTAGGCTATACTATATCTAACAAAACGCGAACGTCCGCGTGCGGATGATAGCGGTCGCGGGAGACCTAACGTGAACACCTTGGCCCGCTCGGACCACGAACATCCCTTGTGCGTGTTCGGTTCTGGTGGTGACTATCTCACCGGTTGGTACGCGGGCTCCGCACCAGCAGCGCCGAGACGCACGCCACCGAGGGCTTTGCTGCGCGGTTGGGGCGGGAGGCCCCGGGTTACCGCCGAGCCGTTGTGGGGCTGCGGTCCAGTTTGCATGGTCCGCGCACCGGCCGAGAGCATCGCCAGTTGGGCGCTGGGTGTTTGGAATGCCGCGCTCCGCTGCCTGGAGAGTCTGCGTTGCACCCTGCCAGCCCGAGACGGTACCGCGGTACGCCTCGTCGTTCGGGCGGTTGGCTCGTCCGAGACGGTGGCATCCCCAGCGTGCGGAGTATTTTCGGATAGCACCGCACCAGAGCGTACGAACATTCGGCCTGAGGACGTGCCGCTGGTGGTCCTGGGCCCGTTAGGGTTGCAGGCGAGTGAGGAACCATACCATGAAACCGCGCAAGAAACCGGAAGGTCGCAATCTGACGCCACGTCAACTCGAGGTCCTGACGGCGATCCGCGACCGTACGCGCAGCAACGGCTATTCCCCGACGATGCAGGAATTGGCCGACCAGCTCGACATCTCAAAGGTCACCGTGTTCGAGCACGTCAACGCCCTCGTAAGAAAGGGCTTGCTGCGTCGTTTGCCGCACAAGGCACGCTCTTTGGAAGTGACGTCCTCCGCCCGATTCCCGGATGAGCGGCCGACGCTGGTACCACTGGCCGGTCGCATCGCCGCGGGGCAGCCTATCGAGGCCATTGAGAATGTCGAAGCCTTGGATTTGGAGGCGGTCTTCGCTACCCGACGTGGCTCAAGAGGGGCAAACTTCGCCCTCCAGGTGAGTGGCGACAGTATGATCGACGATCACATAAGCGATGGCGACTACGTGATCGTTGAACCACGTAAGAACCCTAGAAACGGCGAGATCGTGGTTGCCTTGCTCGAAGATGGGGAAGCGACGCTCAAACGCTTCTATCGCGAGAAGGGGCGGATTCGACTCCAGCCGGCCAACGAGGCCTTCGAGCCGATCTACGTCGATCGAGTAGACATCCAAGGCATCGTAGTCGGGGTGGTGCGGCGGTATTAGCAGTACAGGGGCTGTCGATTTAGTCTGTAGCGTCGCCCCTTGTGGGCGGCGCATCCGCGTTCCTCGTCACCCACAAGGGGTGACGCTACATTGGCAACTGCGACTAAATCGACAGCCCCTACAGCGCAAAGCCGCGGAGTTTGTGTAGCGACCGGCGGCCCCGCCGGTCGAACGGCCTGCGAGACGCAGGCCGCTACAAAGTGGCGGCTGCTTTGCGCTGTACGGTCAGCCTTGCTGGACGAACGCCAGGGCGTCCTCGTGTTGACCGCCGGTTACCGAGGCGTCGGTCTCCTCGGTGCTGATGCAGTCCCAGACCGGGCACACGTGCTTGCACAGCAAGCAGCCTACGCAACGCTCCTGGTCCACTTCGGCCTTGCGTGCCTCACTATCGAATTTCATGGCCTGGTTGGCACCGTCGTGGCAGACAATGTGGCACAGACCGCAACCGATACACTTATCGGGATCTACCTTGGACACCACATGCTTGGTCTGGTGGTGCTCCGACGGCTCGACCGTGAACGGCAAGCCGGCGCCTACCAACTCCGTGACGGAGCGCAGGCCCTTGGTCTCCAGGTAATCCTCCAGTCCTTCGCTAAGTGACTCGATGATGCGATAGCCGTAGCGCATCACGGCGGTGGTGGCCTGGAGGTTGGAGGCGCCCATCAGTAGAAACATGGCGGCATCGCGCCAGGTCTCCATCCCCCCGAGCCCGGAGACGGGCAGCCCGAGTTCCGTGCTCTGGGCCAGTTCAGCTATGAAACGCAGGGCGATGGGCTTGACGGCCGGGCCCGAGTAACCGCTGATCGAGCCTTTGCCCTGGATCGTGGGCATGGGGGCAAGGATGTCCAGGTCGACTTCGGTAATGGCCCGCAGGGTGTTGATGGCGGAGATGGCGTCGGCCCCGCCGCGCTTGGACGCCAAGGCCACCGGCAGCATGTCAGTGATGTTCGGCGTCATCTTGGCCATCACCGGAACGGAGA
This sequence comes from Phycisphaerales bacterium, assembly GCA_030612785.1. GTDB lineage: Bacteria > Planctomycetota > Phycisphaerae > UBA1845 > UBA1845 > JAAEQG01. The sequence continues at coordinate 2,492 of JAUWNF010000112.1, read as the reverse complement.
CGTTGTCCTTGACCACCTGCGTGTAGCGTTCGAGCATGTCGTAGGCCTGGCCGATCTTGTGCCCGGCGCCTTCGACGGCCATCTGCGGGCAGGAGAAATTCAGCTCCAGCATGTCGGCCCCGGCGTCTTGCGACTCTTTGGCCAGTTCGACCCACCCTTCGTCGGAATAGCCCATTATGCTCACAATCAACGGGCGGTCGGGGTAGTGCTTCTTCAGCCAGGCGATGTCCTTGAGGTTCTGTTGGAAGGGACGTTCGCTGATCATCTCGATGTTCTGCAGGCCGATGAAACGCCGGTCGCCGTGGTGCAAGGCATTGAGGCGCGGCGTGGGGTCGATGATCTGGTAATCCTCTTCGAGACCGCACGTTTTGAAGACGACGCCACCCCAGCCGGCGTCAAAGGCGCGGGCGACCATCTGGGCCGTGTTGGCAACCGGCGACGACGACAGGCAGAACGGGTTGATGAAGCGCAACCCGCAGAACTCGATCTCCAGGCTGGGACGCGAAGGCTTGGGCACTACCACGGGCTTGCTCAACGGGAATGCCGCGGCGATGGCGTCGGCCGCGTTCTTGCCGTCCATTACCGCCGAAGCCACGGTCTTGCCCGCGGCGACCAAGTCACCGCCCGCGAAGATTCGGGGGTTGGACGTGCCCGTGGTCTGTTCGTCGGTTTTCGGACGGCTGTTTTTTTGCACCAGGCCGGAGACCAGCGCTTTCAACCCCGAAGATAGTCCCGCTCCGATCGCTTCGATCAGAATGTCCGCCCGCAGGGAGAACTCCGTCCCGAGGACGTCCATGGCGTTTTCGGGCACGAAGCGACCCGGCTCGATCCAACGAATCTCCACGCCGCGAACCCCTTTGACCATGCCGCTATCACTGACGATTTCGGTGACTCGACAATTCGGCTTAAAGCGGATGCCCTCGGCAAAGGCCGATTCCTTCTCCTCGACGTCGGCCGGTAGTTCCTCCATCGCCTCGAGGGAAATGGCATAGACTCGATCAGCCTCCAAGCGCTTGGCGGTAACCGCGCAGTCCATAGCCACCGAGCCGCCACCGACCACCACTATGTTTTTGCCCTTGAGCAGCGCTTCGAGTTCCTTGCGTGCCTTGGGGTCTTTGCCCCGGGCCAGGAAATCATCCCACGCGTAGGTGCCTTGCAGGTCCGCCGTGGGCAACCCCAGCGCGAAGGGCTGATCGCAACCGGTGGCGATAAAGGCGGCGGCGTAACCGTCCCGGAGCAATCCCTCCAATTCTTCTGGGGTGGTGACGCCGGAGCCGCACTCGAAGCGGACGCCCAGCTTCCTGATAAGTTCGATCTCGTAGTTCAGGAGGTCCGGGGAGAGGCGGTGATTGGGAATCCCATAGCGGAGGATGCCGCCGGGCTGGGGCATCTTCTCGAAGACCACTACGGCGTACCCCTTCATGGCCAAGGCCGCGGCTACGGACAAACCGGCTGGGCCGGAACCGACCACCGCCACCTTCCGGTCTCCGGGCGGCGGCGCGTGCAACACTTGCATGTCCTCCCGGCGTTCGTAGTCGGCGAGGAAGGCCTGGAGTTCGGCGATCCGGATGGGCTCGTCAATCCCGCTGCGCGCACAGCCCTCCACGCACAGACGACAGGTCGGGCACACCTGGGCGCAGGTGGCGGCGAGGATGTTGTTTTGCCGCATGGTGCGGACGGCGCCCTTGATGTTCCCCATGCGCAGCTTGCGGATAAAGGTGGCCGGCTCGGTACCGGCGCCGCACCCGGTGTCGCACGGTGCGTCGTGGCAGAGCAGGCACCGTCCCGCTTCCTGAATCGCGCCCTGCAGATCCAACGTTCGTCTCATCGTGTCTTCCATGATCGCCGCACTCCTCTTGCTTGCGGAAGTGTGTCGTCGCCGCCGGTAGGGGCTACGCCAATAGAGCCCCGGTCCCGACTCTGTGACCGTGGATTGTAACCGTATGCACGAGCGATTCCAAGAAAGATGGCGGCCGCTGCATTCTGACCAGGTGGGCGACGGATTTTGCACGCGGACGCTTTCGACCGTATGATAAAGACTATGCAAGCGGTCAATCATAATCCGTCTGCTGACGAGTTGCGTAGATTCGGCGGAGCCATGGTGCTAGGCTTCGGCATCATCGGCCTGGTCCTCTGGTACGTCGGTCCCGAACCGAACGGCTGGTCATGGACGGGGATTGTTGGGCAGAAGGTCGCCGTCGCCGCGTGGGTCTTGGGTCTGGTGTTGCTCCTGATCTCGCTCGGACCGCAGTCGATTGGGCGCCCGGTTTACGTGGCGTGGATGACGGCGGCCACCTACATCGGGACAGTGATGACGTTCGTGTTATTGTCGGTTTTATTCCTCGTGTTGCTGCCGGTTTTCTCATTGATACGCCTGAAGGATCCGTTGCGCATGAAGCTCCTGCGCGCCGGCGAGAGCTACTGGGAGGATCACGAACACCACGAAAGCACGCTCGAACGAACCATCCGGCCGTTCTAGCGGCCCCCAATGT
>JAUWNF010000174.1 GCA_030612785.1 Phycisphaerales bacterium | reverse complement strand
CGTGAGCGCCGACCTCCGTGCGGTAGTAGGGGCTGCCAATCGTGTAGTCGCCGCCGTAGATGATGTAGAACGTCGCGTTGTTGCCTGGGTCGGTTGGTTCAACCAGGTCATTGCTCGGCACGCTGTCGCTGCTGGTGGGATAGTCGAAGTAGTTGCCCGTCACGCCGTCGTTCTTGTGATACGCCGCCTTGTACCACTCGTCCTCGGTGGGAATAGCCCAGGTGGCGTCGACCTCACGCGTGATGGCCATCAGCTCAGCATCGGTCATCGCCCCGTCGAGGTCGCGGCGTCAGCAAACTCCGCGTCGGTGAGATTATCCGCGACGCGTTTATTCACAACCCGGGCCGCCGAGTTACTCACAGCCGAGCCTCGCCGAGCTCCTGCGGGCTGCTCGGCTCGTCTGTGACTACCCTCGGAGGTGGTATCAGGGCTCGCTTCGCTCGCCCTGGGCTCTATTCCGTCGTCCGCTGCGCGGCTGGAACCTGGCGAGCAACATGACTTTGCGCTGTAGGGGTTGTCGGTCTAGTCATTCGTGACGGCCTCAGATGTAGCGTCACCCCTTGTGGGTGGCGAAAAACGCAGGTGCGCCGCCCACAAGGGGCGACGCTACAAACAAATCGACAGCCGCTACAGCGCAAGGTAGCCGCCGCTTTGTAGCGGCCTGTGTCTCGCAGGCCGTTCGGCCGGCGGGGACGCCGGCCGCTACACAAAAGCCCGTGGTTTTGCGCTGTACTGCTAGCCTTGGTCCGGCCTCTGGCGGCGTATTCGCGTCAAGTTTTGCTGGGGCGTCAACTTTCCTCTTGTTTCCTCTTGACTCGCACCGCTAAGTCCTATATAGTGTGGATTACGAGATGGGAGGGAGTCCAGGAGAGAGAGTGAAGCTTGGGTAGATCACTCTATCCTCGTGCCGGTGTGTATTCTCCAAACCGTTGCCGGCGGATTCCCTGAGAGACACAATCTAAGGACTTGATGCTACGCCGAGCGCGTTCGCGCGCGGTGAGAGTGTCATTAGGAGGGAGCGAGATGTACGCCATCATGCCTCGCGGCGCTGGGGCTGCGCCGAGTGTTCTGGTCTGTTTGTTAGTTTCAGGGCTCTTGGTCGGTTCGGCCGACGGCGCCCCAGTCATCGGTTTCAGAGACACATCCGTTTCCACCAGTCCCTTGTTCACCTTCGAGAGCCAGGGGACGAACACGATTGGCGATGACATACTGACCACAAACGACCCGGTCACGGTCGATCTCCAACTCGACCTCAGTGGCGTTGGTCAGGGTGACGCGCTCTTTATGGACGCACTGTTCGAATTCGACGCGGCTCTCACCGATCAGAGGAGCCGCAGCCTCGCGGGATGGACGGTTCATGAATTGCGCTTCGACGGCTCCTTTCTTTTCAAAGAAGACGGTTCGGGCGACCCGATTCTAACCGCGACGTTCAGTGATGCCCGAATGTGGATCTTGAGCGATCGTGGAGTCGTCAAGGCCAATACGGGCCTGCGCGCCAGGGGGCCCGTAGGCTATACGGCTGGTCCAGCGTTGCCGGGTGTCGTTTTTGCCGAGAACGAGGGCTTCCGCTTCCGCACGGACGATGTGCAAGACCTGTTCGGCGGGCCCGTCGACGTCAACCATGTGCGTCCCCCGGACAAGTACCAGTTCGAGGACTTTACCTTCAACAGTTCATTCTTGGGCTTCTCCGGCGTGGTCCCCGAACCCACCACCCTCTCTCTGCTCGCCCTTGGCGCGGCGGTGGCGATGCGGCGGCGGCGTTGATAGAAAAGGGGGATCGTGCCGCAGCAGCGGCATCCGCATCCTTGGCCGCTCGGCGACGGGAACCTGGGTTGCTTCATGGTGCCTTCCGGTCTCGCGACCGGTCCGAAGGGCCCCGTTATCCCATACCTGATTGGACTTACGCCCTTCTTCGATCGCGGTCCTTTCCAGTTGAAAACGCACCCGAAGTTGGCATACTGGGCGCGTGACGAACGGGCAACGTCTGGCGGGGACGCCGGTTGCTACATGGTACGAGGTCGAATCATCATGAGCGAAAGCACGTGGAACACCGCGATAACGGACATAAAGCCGAATGAAATCCGCCTGCGCGGGTACCGCATCGATGAACTCATGGGGCGGGTCGATTTCGGTCAGGCTCTGTACCTGCTGCTCCGGGGCGAGTTGCCTGACCAGAAGGTTGGGCGGCTGATGACCGCTATGCTGGTATCGTCGATGGACCACGGCCCGGGAGCCCCGTCGGTGCACGCGGCCCGTTGTGCTGCCCGTACGGGGGCGCCGCTCGCGGCCTGTGTGGCTTCCGGGGTGCTGTCCATCAACCGCTACCATGGCGGGGCCATCGAAGACTGCGCCCGAGCGATCAAGGAGGTCACGGACCTGGCGGACGAAAGCAAGTGCTCGCTGGACGAAGCCGCGGATCGGGTCCTCGCCGACTACCGGGCGCGGAAGTTCCGTGTGGCCGGCTTCGGGCATCGTGTCCATACCGCCGACCCGCGCACGCCCCGCCTGTTCGAACTCGCCGCCGAGGCCGGCGTCGCCGGCCGCGAGATCATTGCGTGCCAGGCGATTGAGGCCGGGCTCGAACGCCAACTCGGCAAGAAACTGCCCATCAACGTGGACGGCGCCGTCGGCGCGGTGCTGTTGGGGGTGGGCTTTGAGTTCGAGGTGATGAACGGGTTCTTCATCCTCGCCCGGGCGGCCGGCCTGATCGCCCAGGCCCGCGAGGAAGACACCCGAGAACGCAAGATGCGCACGATTACTCCAGGCGGGCAGCGCTACGACGGCCCGCCGCCGCGGTCACTGTAAATTTGCCTAAACCCCTTTTTGTAATGGACCGATAAAACGTTATAGTAGAGTGTAGGTTTGAAGCGCGCGGTCAAACAACCCACTCCTGGCGGATCATGAACCAACGAGCACGGATGTTCAAGTCGCTGGTGCTTCTGGCGGTCTCGATGACGGGCACGACCATAGTGTTGAGCCAGTTGGAGCCGGCGGCATCGCCCCACTACCCGTTCCCGGCTCAGATTCAGCAATTCGTCCGCTCCGCAATCGCCAGTGCCGAACCGATCGTGCCCGAGTCGTGGAGCGGCGTCGAGATCGTCTTGGAGCGAGAAGTCGTGGCGTACCGGCGGAACACGCTGGTCGCCGTCCCAGACACTGATAATTACCACTTCCGGGTCGGCAGCCGTGGCGAGGTCTCGCCCTCGGTGGCGTGGCGCGAGCAGAGATCGGCCTCGGCAGATGGAGCGATTCGCATCATGCTGGCGAACCAAAAAACTGATTCTGCCACCGCACAAGTGCAGTGGGCGGCCCTGCGAATGCTGCTGGTGGAATTAAGGGGGCTGCTCGAAGCAGGCGTCGCCCCGGAGGGGATGGCGTGGCAGGTTACGTTATCGGACCAGGCCGCGGGCGACAATGCCCTGCAAACGCACTTGCGCTCCGCAGGGTTGCTCGGCTAATCCTGACCGACCAAGGTGCTGTAAGGCTGCCGGAAGTCTGGGGCAATGCGGCTGCGTGATCTGGTAGCTACGCTCGTCACAGCAGCGCACACCTCACCTGTCTCCGCGGCGGCCTCCGTTCCCCGAAGACGACCGTGACCGAATCAACCGTTCTCACATTAACCTAGGCCGTCACGTCAACGTGACGTCCGAGCCGCATTGTCGGATCCCGGGCCTCGACATCTGCTTGGTCGAAGCGATCGGACTCCTCGCCCTCCGGCGTCTTGCGTTCGCCGGATGACTCGCGGAACTCCGCCTGCTCGATGGCGGAGCGCAGCACACGGAACCCCATCATGTCGTCGGTACGTTCGATGGGTACGAAGATACCCCCCGCGACACGGCGCATCCCTTGTTCCGTAGCTTGCGCCCGGGCGACATCTGACATGCCGGCTGCATTCACCAGGCCTATCATGGCTCGCCTCTTTCCCTAATACACGGTACACACGTAACTTAGACCTAAACCTATCTCCTTGTCTTCGCCTTCATACCGCAACCGTAGGATATCTTCCCGATACAGGCAAATCGCTGTCAAATCGCTGTTCCGCGCCCGATAAGTAAACCCGCTTCCGGAGTGTTCCGATAATTCCAGGACAGGGCGCGTGTAGTTATCGCCCGGTGGAGCCCTATCATGACTCACGAGCCACGTCACGAACGTGATCACGAGGATCTGAAGAACCCCGCGACCGATAAGCGGTCTGAAACCGGCTCCTTGCCGGAGCCCGCCCTCGAGGATGATGCGCGCGAACCCGCACCTGCGTGGGTTGCGCCCGAGGTTGCCGACTCCCGCGCGCCCACGTACGACACCCAAGTGGACTCGGACACCTTGCTTCGTGCGGAGGCCATGGCTGATCGGCTGGAGACGTTGCTCGAGCGCGCCCCGCAGTGTGTTCAGACGATCACCGAAACGCTGGACCGATTCGGCGTGCTCGCCGCCTCCGTGACTGGAGCGGCGGAGGATTCATTGGAGAAGGCTGAAGCCACCTGCATCCACACGGATGCCTTGGAGAAGAAGCTCTGCGCGACCGCCAAGCACTTGGCCGCCGAAGGCGAGAACGTCGAACGTAAAACCGAGCTCCTGCTCCGGGGACTGGACGCGGGCAACGTGGTTCAGGACCGTCTCCAGGAGTGCAACGAACAACTGAAACTGCTGGCCGGCGAATCCGAGAAGGTCGTCGCCGAGCAATCCGAAAAGCTTCGAGAACTGGTGAAAACCTGCGACGAGCGGCTGGCCGCGCTCGAGCAGAGTGCCGGCCAAGTTGCCAAGGATACGGTTGAAGCGGTCACGCGACGAATTCAAACCGCGGTAGCAGAATCGGAGGAGCGGCTCAACACCCACAAAACCCAGACCGCCGCCACTACCGAGAACCTGCGTTTGACGAATCAGACCATTGAACGTGATCTGCAAAACCTGGGAGAGTCCGTTCTCAAGAAGGTGCAAGGCTCGATCGCCGGGCGACTGCGGGAATTCGAGCAAGAAATCGGCGAAACGGCTGGGGGACACCTGAGGCGCTTGACCAGCGTCATCGAGGAGGCGGGCACTGCTTCTGGGAAGCTCAAGAAGATCGATGAGGTGGCCGGGCAGCGCGCTGAACGGCTCGCGAATCAGCTTCGCTCGGCCGCGGAGTTGGAGGAGAAGTTGGGCCAAACGACTGCGGCGGCCCGCGAAACCTCGAACGTTGCGGAGACGAAGCACACGAAGATATCCACGACCCTCGTCGAGGTGGACAAGGTCGCCAAGTCCATTACCCAGCAGTTGACCGACGCAGACGGTGTCCGTGTGGCTCTGGGGCAACTCAATACCGAGGCCAAGTCCACCTCTGAGAACCTCGATAACGCCGGCGAGGCGGCCGGCGAGCGCGCTGAACGGCTCGCGAATCAGCTTGGTTCAGCCGCGGAGTTGGAGGAGAAACTGTCCCGGACGACGGCCGCGGTCGGCGAGGTGCTTGACGCCGCGGACGCCAGGAAGTCCGAGGTGTCGGCCGCCAATACGAAAGCGGAGACGCTCGCCGCCGAACTCGAAAGTCGCTGCGTGCAGGCGTCCGCAGCCGCCGCAGCAATCGAAGAGACCGGTCAAAAGGTCCGCAAGGACACCGACTCACTCATGAGGTTCGGCGAGGCCGCTATCGCTCGTCGCCAGCGGACTCTGGCGGGCGTGCTCGACGAGGGGAAGCGTGTCGAGGAGGGCTTACAGGCCCGGGTCGGCGAGGCCGATCAGAAAGCCGGGCAACTCGCTTCCGAGGCGCGGTCCGCGGAGTGCCAGTGCGAAAAACTCGAGCAGTTGAATGCCAAATCAGAAGACCTCGCCGCGAACATCAAGCGCAGCTACACGGATACGAACGAAATCGTATCGCGGCAACGGGAGGCACTGGCGGAGGCCGTCAACGCGGCCAAAGCAGGTGCACAGGCAACCAAGGAGGTCATCGACCGTGCCCAGCAGACCTCGGCGCAACTCTCGGCGGACGTTCACGCCGGTACCGACCTCCATGGGAAACTGTCACAGGCGGCCGAGCGCACGACTGGACTCTTGGAGTCCGTGAAGACGTATGGTGAGTCGCTCACGGCCCTGAACATCAAGGCGGAACGGGCGACCGAAGCCGTCCAAGCGGGAATCCACAAGCTCAAGCAGGAAGCCGAACCCGTGGTCGGCGCCCTGAAAGACGGTATCGAGGCCGCTGGACAGAACTGCGAACAGCTTTCCTCCCGCACCCAGGCAGCCATCGAGGCCGAGACGGCCTTGTGCCACATCACCTCAGCCGCACACGACATCCGCGATAGGATCGAGCACGCCAGCGAACCGTTGAACAGACGCATCGCCCAAGCGAACACCTTGGTGGACGGCCTGCAGGATGCCTGCGCCCAAGCCGAAGGTATCGAACAGAAGGCCCAGACTCTCAACCGGGAGGTTTCCGCGCTGATCGCCGGTGGAGAGCAGTCCTTGGCACAGCAGCACGAGGTGCTCGTCACCGCAATCGAAGAATCCAAGGAACGGATGGAAGAGCTGCGTACCGGTATGGCCGATGCCGCGCAGCAGCGGGACGAGATTGCCGAGCACTATCGCCAGGCTTTGGCGACCGCCAATGAAGCCGCCGACCGGATCGACGTCCTGATCAAGGAGGTATGGTCGCTTACGACGGGAACGGAGCAACGTACCCGTGAACTGGCGGCCGAGGTGCGCGACGCCGCTGAATTGCTCAAGGAATTGAGTCCGGTAAAGGTCGAAGTGGAAACTCTCCAGCAGGGTATCACCCGGCAAGGTGAAGCCGCCCGCGCGTTGCTTGAACAACTCCAAGTGCAAACCGGCAGCGGCGATAAGACTTCAGACCGTCTACAGGCGATCCACACGGATTGCACACGAGTGGGGGACCAGTTGGCCAACCACTGCGACAACGCCAAGAGCATCGCCGAACGGGTATCCAAA
>JAUWNF010000203.1 GCA_030612785.1 Phycisphaerales bacterium | reverse complement strand
TTCTTCCCGACAACCGAGCGAGGTCAACATTGCCATGAGCGTCATCCAACGGCCCAACAGGTGTCGTGTTCGAGAGATTCTTACCGCGAGCCTCCTGATCACGGGGGTGGTTTGCCCATCCGCGGAGGTTTCGGCGGCGTCGTTGCTGTATTTCGCCGGCGGGCGGACCTACGCGATCGAGCGATCTGAGACCGAGTTTGCGATCGAGCTGCTCGGTGCGGATATGCCCGCCGCGGCGGATGCGCGTTTTCGGACGTTGGGGCTGGGCACCGTGGAGCGCTTGCCCTGGGGCCCCGCCGACGGGCGCTTCGCCCTGCTGCGTGTCGCCCAGGCCGACGCCCAGACCCGGGCGCGCGCCTTGGCGGACGGGCTGGTCAAATCGGTCAGACACGTCTACCGGTTTCGTCCGCAGGGGCAACCGCACATCGGTACCAGCCGACTGGTCGTGAAGCTCACGGAGAACGCGTCCAATGATGCTCTTGCCACGCTGCTCGAGGAGTACGGTACGCGGTTGGTCCGGCCCCTCGGGAACACGTCACGGGCTTACGTGCTGGAGCCACGGGTTCGGCAAACCGAGGAGGTGGGATTAGCGGCCCGGATGCACCTGGACCCACGCGTTGAGTACGCCCATCCCGATCTTATCTCACCTCTGTTCAAGACGCAGATATTTTCTGACGAGGAGGACATCGACCCGTACGGGCTGCTGCAATGGCACCTGCATAACACCGGGCAGGAAGGCGGCGTCGTCGGGGCCGACATCAACATCGAAGACGCCTTTGAATACGGCGCGTTCGGAGCCGGCGTGATCGTTGGGATGCTGGACGACGCGTGCGATGTGCTGCATGACGATCTGGTCGCCAACTATATCAACGTCAGCCACGACGCGAGCACCGGCGAGGTCTCCCAGTTGGCCGCCAACCCCACTTCGACGAGCGAGCGGCACGGAACCGCGATGATGGGCCTGATCTGCGCTTCGCTCAACAAAAAGGGTGTTGTGGGCGTTGCTCCAGCCACGCGGTTCACCGTCTCGCGGGGAGCGGACGACGGTTTATCCTCATCCGAGATCGCCGACGCCTTCGACTTTGCGCTGGATCGTGACGTGGACATCCACTGCGATAGTTGGGCGGGTGAGACGGGAACGCCCAGCTCAAACACCGTTCGTAATGCCATCGAGGAGGCGTTTACCGAGGGACGTGACGGCCTGGGGATGGTCATCGTGTTCCCCACCGGCAATACCAGCGAGGACTTGCCGGCAGACTCGACCCTGGCCGGGCTGACCGATGACGACGACAAGAAGCTCGTCATCGGTGTCGGAGCGTGCAACGCCCTCGAAGAGGCAGCATCCTACAGCAACTACGGCATCGGCGTGGTGGACGTGCTGGCACCAAGCGGCGACGAGTATCTTCCCCAGATCGTCACCACGGACAATACCGACGAGGCGAGCTTCGACGCGCCGGGTTACAACAATGGTGGGTTCGACGATTTCGGCCAGGCCAATCTGACCGACTCCAGCTATACGCAAGGCGACTCCTTCTCCGAACCGGAGGACGCGGACTTCTTCGGCACCTCAGCCGCCTGCGCGCAAGTGGCGGGCGTCGCAGCCCTGGTACTGAGCACGGCCCGTAACCAGGGGGTCGAGCTCACCGCGACTCAGGTGCGGGCGATTCTCGAACACACCACGAACCGGATTCCGCTCACCGATCCGAAGGCGGGCGATTACAACGTCATCACCGGGCGAAGCCTGGTCTACGGATATGGGCGGGTCAACGCGGGTGACGCCGTCGAAGCTGCCCGGCTGCTCACCGAAAACAGTCCGTTCACCTGGCCCGAGCGGGTCAAGAACGTCGAGGCAACCGAGTCGGACACCGAGGGCAAGAAGCTCCTGACCTGGGAGAAGAATGACGATCTGCGCGAGGTCGAAGTCCCTGATTGGGAGTCGGAAGAAGAAGAGGCCACCAAGATCGAGACCCGTGGAGACGAAACCACCAGCGTGCTGGTGGTGCAGCGCATCGGGCTCGACTTCGAATGGGTCCCGGACGACGACGACCCGACCTACTCCGAAGGCCAGGTCGAGGACTACGAGCAGAAGGTCACCGTCGTTCAGGTGGGGGACGATACCTCGTACGAATTCGACGACTCCCTGGGGATCATCTACTTCGGCGTCTTCGCCCGTAACGCGGCGGGACGCTACTCCTTCGGCGTCTCCATAAACTCCGAGGGCGACATCTTTGAGGTCGGGCGCAGCACCAACACCGGAGCGGTCGACGACAACGAGAACGAGAACGACAACACCTCGGGCGGTCCCGCGCCGACGGTCCCCACGGTTTCGATCGAAGTTTCCTCGCCCTCCGGCGTGGCGCCGCTGCTGGTGTCCTTCCGCGGTAATTCTCCCGAATCGGATTCCCCGATCGTTTCCTTCTCCTGGGATTTCGGGGATGGGAGTCCCCCGGTGAATCAGTCCGAGACCGAACACGAATACAAGGTGCCCGGTACTTACACGGCGACCTTCACGGTGACTGATGCCGACGGAGATGTCGGTACGCGGTCGATCGTCATTACCGTGCTCTCACCCGAGTCCGCTGGCGAAGATCCCTCGTCGGGCGGTGCCATCAGGATCATCATCAGTGATCCCGACCAAGCGCCGGCGGACATCGGCAATTTCGGGGTCACCGGTTCCCGGGTGGAGTTGACCGTGGATACGAGCCGTGTTGTGGGCTCCCCCCAGACCATTTTCTGGCACCTGGGCGACGGGACCGTTGCCCGCAGCTTCGTCGTCTCGCACACCTACACCATGGCGGGGGGGTTCCCTATCACGGCCGAGGTGACCACCGAGACTACGTCCGGAGACCATCTGGTCTACATGGACTCGCGACTGTTCACCGTGGAGGAAGACTCCAGCAACGGGAATGGCAACGCCAATGACAATACTTCATCGTCCTTCAGCGGCGGCAGCTCAACGGGTACCTGCGGTTTAGGCATGCTGATTCCAATGTTCACGATGCTGGGGTTGGTGGTGCTGCGACGGGCGAGGTTTTTATCATTGTAAGCGCGGCGGGCCCGCGGGCAGGGTTTGTCGACTCAGTCGGTAGCGTCGCCCCTTGTGGGCGGCGTAGTGCTCTATTACACCTGGATCGATGGGTTTGTCCCTATGGGGCATCGGTGGAGATGCGGGTGTTCACAAGCCCTGTGGTCCGGGGGGCAACATCCTGGCCATGATCCCATTCCACGGCGGAAGGCTCGGTTGCACGCCGTCCGGCCCCGTGCCATCATGCCGCACCATGAACGCTACAAAGACCGCCGCGCCCGAACCTGTTTCGACTGACGTGGCCCGAGCTCTGCACGATGCCCTGCGGCAAAGCGTCAGCGGCGACGTGCGCTTCGACCGGCTGCACCGCACGCTCTATTCCACCGACGCCAGCATCTACGAGATCATCCCCGTCGGCGTGGTCATGCCCCGGGTGGTCGGTGACGTCGTGGCGGCGGTCAATGCCTGTCGGGAACATGGCGTACCACTGGTTCCGCGTGGTGCGGGCACGGGGCTCACCGGCGGAGCGGTCGGCAGCGGTCTACAGATCGATTTCTCACGCTACATGACCGCGGTAAGCGACCTGGACGTCGAAGCCCGTACGGTACGCGTGCAGCCCGGTGTCGTGCTTGACGAGTTGAACCGCGCCCTGGCGCCGCACGGGCTGCACTTCGGCCCCGACGTTGCCACTTCCGGTCAGGCAACGCTCGGCGGGATGATCAGTAACAACTCATGCGGGGCTCATTCGGTCGTCTACGGACGGACCGGTGATCACCTCGCCGAGTTAACCGTCACTCTGGCGGACGGCAGTATCGTCACCTGGGGTGGGGGGGGACCAACCGCGGAGACCGAGCTGCAGCAGAACATCCTCCAGGAACTCGAACGCATCCGCAAGGAGTACCGCGAGGAGATCGAAGCGCGGTTTCCCAAGATCGCGCGGCAAAGCGGCGGATATGCGCTGGATCGCCTGGTCAACCAGAAGGGGCCCGTCGATCCCGCACTCGTGCTCTGTGGTTCGGAGGGCACGCTCGGTATCGTCGTCGAGGCCATGCTCAAACTGGAGCCGCTACCGGCGTGCAAGGGTCTTATGGCGGTTCACTTCAAATCCAACGGTACCGTGTTCGATGCACTCGGCGTCACCCCGCACATTCTCACTCACCAACCCGCCGCGCTGGAGTTGATCGACCGGCTCATTATCGAGGCGGCCTTTTCCAATCCAGGGCTCAAGTGCTACCGCCACCTCATTGCGGGCGATCCCGACGCGGTGTTGGTGGTGGAGTTCCACGACGACTCGCCCGAGCGGATCGCCGGGCGCATGGATCGGCTCGAACGCGACCTACAGTCCGCAGGCATCGGGTACGCGTACACTCGGGCGGATTCTCCGGAAGACCAGGCCGGTATCTGGCAGATTCGCAATGCCGGGCTGGGGCTCTTGATGTCCAAGCCGGGCGACGAGCAACCCTACGCTTTCATCGAGGACGCCGCCGTTGATCCACCGCATCTCCGTGCGTTCATCGAGCACCTCGACAAAATTCTCCGCGATGAGGGCATCACCGAAGTCGGCTACTACGCTCACGCCAGTGTCGGCGAGCTGCACGTCCGCCCGGTGCTCAATCTCAAGAAACAGGGGGACCTCGAGCGCATGTACCGCATCGCCGACGCGGTCAGTTCGCTGACCCTCGAGTATGGCGGGACTATGACCGGCGAGCACGGCGACGGGATCATCCGCGGCTGCTGGACCGAGAAGATGTTCGGGCCCAAGCTGTACGAAGCCTTCCGCCGGGTCAAGCGGGTCTTCGACCCGGACAACCTGATGAACCCGGGTAAGATCGTGGATTCGTGGTCGATGACGGAGAACCTGCGCTTTGGCCCGGAGTTCGAGACCGTCCCGTTGAAGACCACGCTGGACTTTTCCGCGCATGGCGGAATGGCCGGACTGGCGGGAATGTGCACCGGGGTGGGGCAGTGCCGCGAGCGAATGGTCGGAGTGATGTGCCCGTCGTACATGGCCACCGGTGAGGAGATGCACAGCACCCGGGCCCGGGCCAACGCCCTGCGCATCGCCCTCTCTAATCGCGGTCTGCTCGACGGGCTGGACGACGAGGCCCTCGAGGAGGTCATGGACCTGTGCCTGGCGTGCAAGGCCTGCGCCACCGAATGCCCCACCGGCACAAACGTCGCCAAGCTGAAGTACGAATGGCTATCGCAGAAGAACCTGCGGCACGGGGTTCCGCGGCACGCCCGCTTGGTGGCGGACTCCCCGAAGCTGGCCGTCTGGGGCAGCCGCCTCGCCCCGGTGAGCAACTGGATCACGCACAACCGGCTGGTGCGCTGGATCATGGAGCGCTACTTCGGGTTTGACCGCCGTATTCCACCGCCCAGGTACGCGCACTTCACCTTCCGCCACTGGATGCGGAAGCACCGCAGGACCGCTGCGGACCGCCCCAAGCCAACCCGCGGGCCGGTCCTCTACCACGTGGATACCTGGACCAACTACTGCGAACCTGCCGTGGGCATCGCCGCCGTGCGCTTGCTCGAAGCGGCGGGCTATCGCGTGCTGACCCCGGTGTTGCAATGCTGCGGTCGGCCGGCGATCGGCAAGGGCCTGCTCACCGAAGTAGCCCAGTCGGCCAGGATGAATATCGAAACGCTCGCGCCGCACATTGACCGCCGCACACCGATGGTCGGTGCCGAACCCAGTTGTATCCTCACCTTCGCCGACGAATACCCGCAACTGGTGCGCACCGATGACGCCAGAACCCTGGCCGAGAATTGCTACACGATCGAATCATTCCTGGGCCAACTGCTCCGCGAGGAGCCCGACGCACTTCGCTTCCGCAAACCCTCGGCGCCGCTGCTCTACCACGGCCATTGCCACCAGAAAGCCCTGGTCACCACGCGGGACGCCAAAACACTTCTCGAAATCGTCTACGGCGATCAGGCCCGGGAGATCGACAGCGGCTGTTGCGGCATGGCCGGCGCGTTCGGTTACGAGGTTGGTCACTACGAGGTCGCCCGGGCCATCGGCGAGGAGCGGTTGTTCAAGGCGGTCCGCGAGCGCGGCGATGCCCAGATCGCCGTCTCCGGCTTCAGTTGCCGCCACCAGATCGAGCACCACTGCGGCGTACGCGCCCGGCATCTCGTCGAGCACCTGGCGGAGCTGCTCGAGTAGTCCAAGGTCCAAGGTCCAAGGTCCAAGGTCCAAGGTCTCAGATGTCTCATAATAATTCTAGTTAATTCATGCCGTTTGCCGATATCCTCCTTATGATCACTGTGGTCAAGGAGGATCGTGATGAGACCGGCACTGCGCGTGGACGCGTCGCTCACCGCGGCGGCATTGGCGAAGTTGGCTAAACGGGAGGGTGATGCGCGAGTACGGGGGAGGATCACAGCCG
>JAUWNF010000617.1 GCA_030612785.1 Phycisphaerales bacterium | reverse complement strand
GCACGTCCTGGGTCTCGGTGGTCATGTCGGCCAGGGTGTAGCGCAGCGCGTCGGCCCCGTAGACCTCGATGATATCCAGCGGGTCGACGCCGTTGCCCTTGGACTTGCTCATGCCCTCGCCGCGGCCGTCCAGGATCTTGGTGTGAATGTACACGTGGTCGAAGGGAACCTCACCCACGCAATACAGTCCGCTGAGCACCATGCGGGCCACCCACAGCGTGATGATGTCACGCGAGGTGATCAGCACGCTGCCGGGGTAGTAGTACTCGCGGCCCAGCTTTTTCTCGGTCTCCGGGTCGGGCCAGCCCAGCGTGCTGAACGGCCACAGCGCCGAACTGAACCAGGTGTCGAGGACGTCCGGATCTCTTTCTAGCCCGCACGTTTCCTCCAACTGCCTGATCAACTCTGGATCGTCCTCAAGAGCACAGACGTAGACCCCAAAGGGCTCGCCAGAGCGGAATGTGCCGTAAGTGAACGGTCTCGGCTCATCGTCCGGTGACCGGAGAGAGTACGCTCGCACGGCGACTTTGTCGCCATAGCTCTTAGTCAATTCTATCAAGAACTGCTCTATGCTAGCGGCGGCATCTTCGCGGTCATCTTCCATCGACCAGACTGGAATCCGATGCCCCCACCAGAGTTGGCGGCTGATGCACCAGTCGCGCTTCTCGGCTAACCAATCGAGGTAGGTTTTGGCGTAACGCGGGGGGAAGACCTTAACGCGGCCGTCGGTGACCGCGTCCATAGCCGCCTGGGCCAGTCCGGGGGCGGTGGTGCCGTCGGCGAGTTTCACGCCGCCGTCCACGTCGCCCATGCGCAGGAACCACTGATCGGACAGGTACGGCTCGATGCGCTTCTTGCTGCGATCGCTGTGGCCGATGTCCATCTCGTGGTCCTCAACCTTTTCGAGCAGCCCCGCCGCTTCGAGGTCGGCCACCACCTTTTCGCGTCCGGCACCGATGAAATCCAGACCGGCGTAGGCATCGCCATGTGGGTTTGGCGTGCCGTCCGGCTCGATGATCGGTGCGACCTTACCGTCACCGGTTAGCACGTTGACCATCGGCAGGTTGTGCCGCTGTCCGACTTCGTAGTCGTTGGGATCATGGGCGGGCGTGATCTTGACGCACCCGCTGCCCTTGGTCGGGTCAGCCCACTCGTCCAGGATCAGCGGGATCGGCCGCTCCACCAGCGGCAACATCACCTTTCGCCCGGCGGCGGCCATGTCCCGGAGTCTGAGCAACGTGGGAAGATGACTCGCCCGCCGCTCGGCGAGGGCTTCCAATTGCTGCTTGGCCTCCCGGCTTTCGCGCCCCCGGGCGGTCTCCAGCTTCCGGCGCAGCTCCTTCTCCTGCTTGTCGAGGAACCGCTTGGGGTCGGGATGCACGGCCACGGCGGTATCGCCGAGCATGGTCTCCGGCCGGGTGGTGGCGATGTGAACGTACTCCGGCTCACCCGATTGCGGGTCGATTACCGGGTACTTGAAGTGCCAGAAGTGTCCCTTGACGGTTTCGTGATAGACCTCGTCGTCGGCGACGGCAGTCTGGAGCTGGGTGTCCCAGTTGACCAGGCGCTTGCCGCGATAAATCAGACCGTCCCGGAAGAATCTGAAAAACGCGTGGCGAACGGCCTTGCTGCAGACTTCGTCCAGGGTGAAGCGCATACGCCCCCAGTCGCAGGAGCAACCCATCAACTGCAACTGCTCGACGATGCGTTTTTGGTATTGGTCCTTCCATTGCCAGATACGTTCAACGAGCTTATCCCGTCCGAGGTCGTGCCGGGTGAGTCCCTCTTCCTCGAAGATGCGTCTCTCCACGACGGCCTGGGTGGCGATGCCGGCGTGGTCCACGCCGGGCTGCCACAAGGTGTTGTGTTTCCTCATGCGGTGCCAGCGGATGAGGATGTCCTGCAACGAATTGTTAATGGCGTGCCCAAGGTGCAACGCTCCGGTAACGTTCGGCAGGGGAATCCAGATCACAAAGCGCCGGTCAGTGAGGGGATTATCCTGGTCGGCACGGAAAGCGCCTGCCGCCTCCCATACGGCGTACATCTCCGTTTCCACCTGTTTGGGGTCGTAGACTTTTTCCAATTCGACGTTGGCGGACATGAGCGTACTTTCAACTGCCTATGCTTGGATCGAAAACGCAATTAGACCCGCCAGGGTATCGAGATCGATAGGCTCGTCAAATACACACCCCCGTCCTGAACGTGGTGTGGGACGCACGGTAACGGCGGATGACCGCCCACTCGTCGAGCGGCGCCGTGGCGGGCCGCTCTAAGGCTCGGCGATCCTGTCGCGGGCTTTTTGGAGGCCGCTCTCGGCCTGCTCGCGATACTCAAGATCGCCGGGTTCGTTGGACTTCTCGATCAGCTTCAGCGCCTGCTCATACTGAGGCACCGCGTGCTCGAAGTCACCGGTGCGGCGATACGCTTCGCCAAGATGCACTAGGCCGGCGACGAACTCCGGGTTCTCTTGCACGACACCACTGAGTAGGCCGATGGCGCGGCCGTGCTCGCC
>JAUWNF010000156.1 GCA_030612785.1 Phycisphaerales bacterium | reverse complement strand
GTACCTGCGGAGCCGGGACTGCGACGAGAGCGGCGTTCCGGACGAGTGCGAGGCTTCACCGCCACCGCCGCTGTACGACTTCAACGAAGACGCGGACGTGGATTTGGCCGATTTCGAGTACTTCGTGGACTGCATAAGCGGGCCTGGCGGGACGCCGACCCCGTCGCTCACCTCTGTTGCGAACTGCCTCTTGTACTTCGACGGTGACTGCGATGATGACGTGGATTTGTCCGACTTCCGCGGTTTCCAGCAGCTCTTCACCGGAGGGTAGCGAGCGGGCGGTCTGACAGTACAGCGCAAAGTCGCGGGCTTTTGTGTAGCGGCAGCTACTTTGCGTTGTACTGCTAAGGTGTCCTTTTCGATGAAGCTGTCTACCGCCGCCGCCTCATCACAGCCAGAGCGCCGAGGGCGAACAGCGAGAGGGCACCCGGTTCCGGTAGCACACGCACTAAGGCGTTTTCGAGGAACCTGTAGAACTCCGGGTTGTTGCCGTCTATAACCCCGGGAAAAAGATTCAAGCCGCCGACGGTTTCATCAGCGTTGAGCGCGAAAACACCGATTCCCGCACCATCATCGGCGATCAGTGTAGCCCCGGAATCCAGAGCCGGGTGTGCGAACTCGGAGTTGTTGTAGTAACTGATCGCGTCAAGGTCGATGATGTTGGGTGTGTCGAAAACGCGATCACCGGGGACCAGCGCTTCAATGTTGCCCGAGATGTAGCCGTTTTCGCCGACGTCTCTAAGCGGGTTATACCCCGGAGCGCTGATCCGTCCACCAATCCCGCGCGGGTAGGACATGCCGAAGGTCGCGATCAGGGCGCGCCCTCCTCCGTCCACGTAGTCGGCAAGCACGTCACCCACTCCCTCCTGCGGAAAGCTATCGGTGTACGCCAACACGATACTATAGCTACCCAAGAATGCGAGTGTTGGCGTATCGCCGTTGTCTTCGCCGATGTCGAACTCGTCGACCGTGTCGAAGTAACCACCACTCAACTCGGCCACTGGAGCCGGGTGGATCTCGGAAGCCCTCAAAATCAAGATTGACGAAGCGTAGGTGACGCCCGTCGACGTCACCAACACCGCCATCACGAGTACTATCCAGCGCCTGAACATGCTCTCTCTTCCTCCTCACTCCCAGCCAAACCTCTCCCCGCCGATTCGGTGCCGTCCCCTCGGCAAGGGCGCCGCTCCTCGACCCGTATGTCGGCCGACGTAATGGTCCCTCCTCCGAAGAGGAAGCACAGGCGCGACCGTACCGGAGCACATACGCGGCGCTAAAGCCTTCCGCCGTTACGCGCGGTGCAGATGCCAAGAGCGCGCTCGAAAGCACTTTCGCACACTTACCGAATCAGTTATCTATGGGTGGTGATGCTCTCTCACCTCCACCCCCGCCTTACATAACTACGATCGTACCAGATTAGCCTACCCAAGTCAATCCAGTTTTTCCCCAATTCCCCACTCCAGGTACCCCAGGCTCCGGCCGGCTTGGCGAAGCTTCTCTGATTACACTCCGTCTTCGACACGGGCTGTTCCTTCACGAACCATAACTCCGTTTGACTACGTCAGTTATCGCATGGAGGACAGCTTCTTGGAAGCGCCCAGCCCCTCCTCGGCATTGACATGTGGCGGCATCCCCCTACCATTGCCGGTTATGTTGAGGAAACTGCGAACACCATCATTCGTGCGGATGCTGGCCACGTTTCTGCTTGTCATTTCCGTCGCTGAGGGTGCGCCCAAGCCAAGCTTGGCTCCCACGAGCTGGGAGTTGGAGGTCGAGTTCCGCGACCCCGCTCGGATCAGGATCACCCTTCCGGGAGACGACAGGCCGACCACCTTCTGGTACATGGTTTACACGGTCACGAACAACACCGGACACGAGGTTCCATTCTACCCGCAGTCCGACCTGGTTACCGACGCGCTGCAGGTTATTCGTAGCGGGGATGACGTCAGCCCGACCGTTTTCGACGCCATCCGCGAACGCCATCGCAAGCAGTGCCCCTTTCTGGTTCCGCCACTCAAGGCCAGCGGTAAGCTGCTGCAAGGCGCTGACAACGCGCGCACGTCGGTGGCCATTTTTCGCGAGTTCGACCCGGAGGCGAGCGAATTCACGGTCTACCTGGCCGGGCTGTCGGGCGAGGTGGTCCGCGTGCCCAACCCGGTGTTCGATCCCGCCCAACCCCAAACTGAAAAGAATGTCGCGTTCTTTACGCTTCGCAAAACTCTTGCGATCAGGTATACTATTCCCGGAGACTTGGAGACTCGCAAGCGCGCGGCCCCGATTCGGGCCGGTCACACTTGGGTGATGCGCTAGTCTCCCCCAGGTCTCCACGGTGGTTGCAGCTTCTCATAAATGAGTAACTTGGAGAGTACCACATGGCGCACAAGAAAGGTCAAGGTGCTACTCGAAATGGTCGAGATAGCCGCCCGCAGTTCCGAGGTCTGACACGCTTCGGAGGTCAGCGGGGCACTACGGGAACCATCCTCATTCGCCAGTGCGGCACACCGTTCAAGCCCGGACGGCACGTCGGTCGCGGACGCGACGACACGCTTTTTGCCCTCGCCGACGGGACCGTTCGTTTTCAGGGGCGCACGGTACGGATCGACCCCGACGAGACCTAAACATATACCGCACAATAGATTACGGCGCGGAAGGGTGGTCTCTTCGACCGCCCTCCGTTTCGTGTGGTGACACCATGTTTATCGATGAGGCGGAAATCTATACCAGAGCGGGCGACGGCGGTGACGGATGCGTTAGCTTCCGTCGCGAGAAGTTCCTGCCACGGGGAGGGCCCGACGGCGGAAACGGGGGCGATGGCGGCAGCGTTATGCTCGTGGCCGCCGCGGGGGTCGATACACTTCTGGATTTCAAGGGCAAGCACCACTGGAAGGCGAAGAACGGGCAGCCCGGGATGGGCAAGAACATGACCGGCGCCTCCAGCGACGATCTACTCCTGCGCCTCCCTCCAGGTACGCTGGTATACGACCGAGACACCGGCATTTTGCTGAAGGATCTCGCCGGGCCTGGAGACTCCGTGTGCGTCGGGCGTGGCGGTAAGGGTGGGCGCGGCAACAAGTCCTTCGCCTCGCCCACCGACCAGGCACCCCGCCGTGCCGAACCGGGCGAGCCGGGGGAGGAGCGTTGGCTGCGACTTGAACTCAAGCTGATCGCGGACGTCGGGTTGGTCGGACTGCCCAATGCCGGCAAGAGCACTCTCCTCTCCCGGGTATCGGAGGCGCGGCCGAAGATCGCCGCCTACCCCTTCACTACGCTGGAGCCGCAACTGGGAATCATCGAGCTTCCGGGGTATCGCCGATTCGTCATGGCAGATCTTCCCGGTCTGATCGAAGGGGCCCATCGAGGTGAGGGGTTGGGCGATACGTTTCTTCGGCACATCGAGCGCACGCGCGTCATTCTGCACCTGATCGACGCCGCCCCGCAGAACGTGCCCCCGGACGCTGCCCAGGCCTACCGGATCATCCGCCGCGAATTGACGAGCTACAGTCCGGCATTGGCGGCCAAGCCCGAGTTGGTGGTACTCACCAAGCTCGACTTGTTGCCCGACGGCACGGGGGCCTGTGCTGACCTGGAAGCTGAAATCGGCTGTCCGGTGCTGGCCATCAGTGCGGTAACCGGGGCGAACCTTCAGGCGCTCGGCGAACGGCTCTGGCAATACGTGGCCGAGGGCCGACCTGAGCCCCACCCTCAGTGGGATCGCGGTCGGCTTCCTCACGTGGGCGACCTTTCATGATAGCATCATCCACCAACAGGGCGGCATCTTCAAACGAGGGCAGGCCAGTGGCACTGGCCGTCATCGACATCGGCAACAGTTCGCTGCACCTCGGGGTGTGGTCGGACAAGGGTGTAATTGACGCCCGGCGCGTTGATGCGAACGACTGGACGGGCTTGGCTGACGCCTTGGCAGGACTTCGCTCGAATTCCCACGATGTTGAGCTGGTCGCGGCGGTCATCGCTTGCGTGGTGCCCGATGCCCTCAAACCTGCGGAAGAGACGGTCAAGAGAGTTCTTGAGTTGGACGCCCTGGTTATCGGCCACCACATCCCGCTGTCCATGGAGTTGGCGGTGGACCGCCCTGAATCCGTCGGCGTGGACCGGGTGTGCGCGGCGGCGGCCGCCTTCGAGAGGGTGCAAGGCTTCTGCGCCGTGATCGACTTCGGCACGGCCGTGACGATTGATCTGGTCGACGATGCGGGCGTTTTTCAGGGCGGGGCGATCCTTCCGGGACCGCGACTGCAAGCCCTTGCGTTGGGGACCCACGCGGCGGCCCTGCCGGTGGTGGCGGCGCGTTTCCCGGAGCAGCCGGTGGGCAAGAACACGACCCAGGCCATACGCAGCGGCATCTGCTACGGGCTGGTGGGGGCCGTGCGGGGGTTGGTAGAGAGATTCGCGACGCAACTGAACCAGTGGCCCTACGTCGTCGCCACGGGCGGCGACGTCGAGATGATGGCCGAGCATTGCGATTTCATCGATGCTGCGGTAACCGACCTTTGTCTACAGGGCGTCGGGCTCGCCTATGTCAGGCACCTCAATGGGCAACGCCGGGATGGATAGTCCGGCTATTCCGCGTGTATTACTGCTAACGCCCCCAGGTATTGGGGCCATCGCGGTGATTCGTCTCCAGGGTCCCCGCGCGGACCACCTGTTCA
Organism: Phycisphaerales bacterium; assembly: GCA_030612785.1. GTDB lineage: Bacteria > Planctomycetota > Phycisphaerae > UBA1845 > UBA1845 > JAAEQG01. The sequence continues at coordinate 2,792 of JAUWNF010000156.1, read as the reverse complement.
AGGGTCTCTTCCATCCTCGGCATCGGTGCGCGGAAGAGATGGAGCCCGACCGTATCCAGTACGGCGAACTTCGCGACGGGCGGCAGATGATCGACGACGTGCTGGTGGTGCCCACCGTCGCAGGTGGAGTGACTCCTTCGTTTGACATCTGCGCTCATGGGGGCTTGCGGGTGGTAGAGCGGATAGTGTTGGCCCTCACGCACGCCGGGGCCTTGTTTGTCAGCGGCGCGGAGGTGGCCGGCAGCAGTTGGCCGGCGTCGAGCACCATCGAGCGGGAAACGTGGGAGGCGCTGACGCGTGCCCGAACCCGTCGGGCGGTGCGCTTTCTTCTGCGCCAACGTTCCGCCCTTCCGGCCGAACTCCACCGGATCGCACAGACGGCGGATGCGGCTTCGGCAGTAGCGGCGCTGCGAGCGCTGCTCGCCTTGTCGCCAGGCTGTCGTCTCCTGGTGGAGGGTGCCACCATAGCAATATCGGGGCCGCCGAACGCAGGGAAGTCGACGCTGGCTAACCGCCTGGTCGGCTTGCAAGGTTCGGTCGTCTCGCCCCACCCCGGAACGACGCTGGATTGGGTGGCCCAGGAGACGGCCCTTGCGGGCGTCCCGATGACGGTGATTGACACCCCGGGGTACGGGCCCTTGACGCACGGCGGCAAAAAGGGACGCTCGGGCGGCGACCTTGCCCGGGTCGCAGTGGCTCGGGCCCGCGAGCGGAGCGCTGCGGCGGATCTGCACCTGTGGGTGTTTGACGGTTCCCAGCCGCCACCCGCCCGTAAGGAGCGTGTGGCGGACGCCGGCGTACCAACCCTGCTAGTGCTGAACAAGAGTGATCTGGGGAAGATGTGGACCCAGGCCCAGGTCGAGGCGCAGCGCTGCGAAGCGTGCATCGGTGTCTCGGCTGCTCGAGGCACCAACCTGGACCGGCTTGCTCGCAAAATCACACAGATATTGGGCCTGGATTGGGCCGATGAAGGGGTTATCGGCCTCTTCACGGGGCGGCAGATACGCGTGGCAACGGAGTTGGCTGGAGTGGACCGGAAGTCCGATGTTCCCCGGGTAATCCTCCGGGAATTGATTGGCGAAGACACTTGAGACTACGCCTAAATGGAGGGCTATAATTCTCTGGTTTGACATGAAAGTGAGACCCTGGGGTCACCCGGCGATTGCAGGTGGCCGGCGGTCGGCGGTTACCTGTTTTGCGTGGTTGATGGTCGGGAGAAGCCAACGTACATTGTGTGCCGCGGTTGCCTGAGGCGGCCGGATCGGTCAGGTATCCGTCCGCGGAGTTTCAAGGTCTCGTTGGTAGGTAACGAGTGTCGGAGACGAGCGAGAAAGTAAGCGACACCCAACTGGCGCATCTGCTGGTCGATCAGGCCTTGGTCGGTGCGGACGAAATGGACCAGTGTGTTGACCGGCAGAAAGAGCTGCGCGACGAGGGCGACGACAAACCCCTGGCCGATATACTGCTCGAGGCAGAGTACGTCACCACCTCGCAGATCGAACGTGCGATCAAAACCGCCGAGGACGGATCGATGTACCAGCCGGCGCAGCAGATCCCCGGGTTCCAGATCATCTCCAAGCTGGGGCAGGGGGCGATGGCGACGGTTTTCAAAGCAAAGCAGCTCAGCCTGGACCGGGACGTGGCCGTCAAGGTCTTGCCCAGACGTCTGAGCGAGAACCGGGAATTCGTGGACCGGTTCTACCGCGAAGGCCGGGCGGCGGCGCGGTTGAACCACCCCAACATCGTGCAGGCGATCGACGTCGGCGAAGCGGGCGGATACCACTACTTCGTGATGGAGTACGTGGACGGGGACACGGTTTATGAAGGGCTCGAGAACGGCAAGTACTATGAGGAAGCCGAGGCGCTCTCCATCGCCCTACAGGTCGCCCGGGCGTTGGAGCACGCCCATGCGCGGGGCTTCATCCACCGCGACGTTAAACCCAAGAACATCATGATCGCCAAAGACGCGGCGGTGAAGCTGGCCGACATGGGTCTGGCCCGGGAGATCAGCGACTACGAAACCGCCGAAGCCGAGGCCGGGCGGGCCTACGGAACCCCTTACTACATCAGTCCTGAACAGATTCGCGGGGAGATCAACATCGATTTCCGGGCGGACATCTACTCGCTCGGGGCCACCTTCTACCACATGCTCACCGGACGGGTCCCCTTCGATGCCTCCACGCCGTCGGCGGTCATGCACAAACACCTCAAAGAGCCACTGGTTCCGGCGGACCACCTCAACACCAACCTGTCGGCGGGTGCCGGCGAGATCGTCGAGGTCATGATGGCCAAGCGGCGCGACGACCGCTATGCCTCGACCACCGACCTCATCGCGGACCTCGACGCGGTCATCAGCGGCAATCCTCCGTTCCAAGCACGCAAACGTTACGACCAGGGCGTCTTGAGAAACATCGCCGACTCCGGGGTGATTGTCTCGACGGCCACCGCCGAGGAGATCGCGCCCCCCGAGAAACCGGAGCAAAACTGGACCTTGGTTGTCGCCCTCTTGTTCCTGCTCACACTCTCGGTGTTGGTCAATATTGGGCTGGTAGTAAAGGCGCTTTGGGGGTGAGCCCAGGGCGAAGCACAGCGAGCCCTGGGCAAGCCCACGGTGGGAAGCAAGCCCCCAGCAGGGGCGATGGAAAGACCTTGCGCGAAAACACCTTCCGTCGCCCCTCCGGGGCTTGGTCATGAGCGGTCTGGTGAACCAGGGCTGACGCGGCTGTCGATTTAGTCTGTAGCGTCGCCCCTTGTGGGCGGCGCATCCGCGTTCCTCGTCACCCACAAGGGGT
>JAUWNF010000677.1 GCA_030612785.1 Phycisphaerales bacterium | reverse complement strand
GTCAGCCGTACCAGTGCCATTGTTTCCCCAGACGCTTTGGTATCGTGGTGCGTAGGCAACACCAAAAGCGCTGGAACACCTCCGTCCCCACACGCAACGTGGCTTTGACCAGGCCCGGGCACGAACGCCCTGGACGGCGTCGCCGAGGAAACCACCGGGCCAACAATAGATAGTTCACGGCGTTGCATGCCACCCCAGTTGTACGCTAAACACGTACCGGTTTGAAGAACTCCAGGTCGAGCTTGCCGTGAGCACCCAAAGCCTGTACCACGCGTATGCTGTCGGTGCGGCTCAGGTCGATCTCCGTGTCGGATTCCGAACCGTCCGGATTGAGGGGAAGCACAACCGGTTTGGTATGTAAGCCGGGGTTGGCACGGACCACCTTGGCAACTTGCCCGTCTGATAGGCGCACATAGCTTCCGATCGGAAACAACGAGGTGCAGTCGACGAGTGCGCGCACGGCGTTGGGGTCGAAGCGGCCTCGCTTGGTTTCGCGCAGCAGCAACTCCATCGCGTCGTAAGGGTTGCGCGCGTTGCGATGAGGGCGGTGGGCGATCAGCGCGGAATACGTGTCCGCCGCCCCAACCAACCGGGCAAACGGATGGATCATCACCTGGGACCGCTTACGCGGATAGCCGGAACAGTCGGCGCGCTCGTGCGACTGATAGACGATGAGCTTGCTGGTCTCACTCAGACCGTCCATCTTCTCGAGAAAATCCAGCGTATACAGCGGATGGCGGATGATTTCGAGGTGCTCCTCGGGAGTCAGCAAGCGGGGGGCCAGCCGAACCTCCTCCGGTACTTGCATCATGCCAACATCTTGAAGCAAGGCCCCCAGCCCGATTTCCAAGATGCCTTCGGGGGGCACCGCGAATTCGCTGGCCATCGCCATGGACAGCAGCGCCACGTTCATCCCGTGATGGAAGAGATACTCCCCGGGGGTCTCCTTCAGCTTCACGATGGCCGGCAGTAGACTGCTGTCCAGCCGAACCACATCCATGAACGTGGCGATGACTTCCGCGGCGGCGGATACCGAAGATGCCCTTCCGTGAAAGAGATCGGTGCTGATTTCCTCCGCGCGGTCCACGGCTTGGGTGAAGCTCTCGCGAGCCCGCTCTGTTTCGGCGCGCAGGCCCTCGAGCTCCAGGTGAGGACGAGGTCCTCTACGGGTAATCGGCCTTAATTGCTGAGCGCCCATGTTTGCAACCACGGTGTCCAGGTGCCTCGAGAGCCGGGTTTGCATACCCGGCGGCCAGGCTTGGCGGACCTTCTCAGCTGCGGAAGGGTCGAGGTGAACCTCGAAAATGCCCTGCCGACCAAGCTTGGCAAGGAACCGCTCGGTCACTTCGACGCCGGCCGGCCCCAGCAGAACTCCCTTCCGGTTGTAGAGGGGCTGGGGTAGGCGCTGCCCAACTTGCAGATCCCCGACGGAAATCGGTAGGAGTTCGCCGTGCTCAGGCTGTTCAATCTGTCGGCCACCGGTACCCGCAGGGTCTTGGGCTTGCGTCGACTGTGTGTCATGGGCGAGGAAGGCTCCAGGCCACTCCGGACCGCCGAAAATGCCATCCCGCAGATGATCCCCCAGAAGCTCCAGGTCGTCCTGGCGGAGCACCCGCCCGGGACGCATCAAGACCCGTCCCCTGGCCGTGCGGATCGCACTCGGAAGAGTGTCACCGACGCGAAGCTTCGTGGGGTCGAGTCTGCGCAGGGTGGTCTTGTCGATCTCTCTGGTCACCGCGTCCGGCATGGCGTTTTCCCACCGGGCAGTCAGGGGAAGATCCTAACCTGCATACCTCGTCAATCGGACCAGGACCACTACGGCTTGACGAACTACTCAGAAGGCTCTTGGCTATCCGTCGCTCGGCAATCGCTGGGTCCGGGCGCGGGACACTATCGGTCCAAATATCCTGATATCCTGCTTCAGAAGCATCTCACGCCTGCACAACCCGTATGTCGTCGGTGCGGCTGAGGTCGATCTCCGTGTCGGATTCCG
>JAUWNF010000247.1 GCA_030612785.1 Phycisphaerales bacterium | reverse complement strand
GCCGCTCCCCAAGCCGCCGTTCTGGGGCAGCCGCGTCGTCGAGCGCATTCCGCTCAGCGCGATCGTGCCCTACCTTAACGAAAAGATGTTGTTCAACGTCCAGTGGCAATACCAGCGCGGGCCGCGCGGGCCCGAGGAGTTCGCGAGCTTCATCGACACCGAGGTCCGGCCGATCTTCCGAGAACTCATGCAGAGGTGCGAGCAAGACAAGATCATCAATCCGCAGGCGATTTACGGCTATTGGCCGGCGCAGGCCGACGAGAATGCCCTGATTGTGTACCACCCCGACGACCTTAACCGCCAATTCGCGCGCTTCGAGTTCCCCCGGCAGTACAAGGAGCCCTACTGGTGCATCTCCGATTTCTTCCGCCCGGTGACCAGTGGAGAGATGGACGTGGTCGCGTTCAGTGTGGTCACCGTGGGTCAGCGCATCACCGAAGTCGCCCATGAATGGCTCTCGGCGGATCGCTACCGCGACTACCTGCACCTGCATGGGTTGGGCGTCGAGTCGGCCGAGGCGCTGGCGGAATACCTCCACAAGCAGATTCGCGGCGGGCTGGGCATCGCGGATCAGGACGCCCGCGAAATCCCGCGCCTGTTCCAGCAGAAGTACCAGGGCAGCCGTTACAGCTTCGGCTACCCCGCGTGCCCGCGTCTGGAGGATCAAGTGAAGCTCTGGCCGCTGTTGGACCCGGAACGCATCGGCGTGTCCTTGACCGAGAGCTTCCACCTCGAACCCGAGCAGACCACCACCGCCCTGATCTGCCACCATCCCGAGGCGAAGTATTTCAACGTGCGCTGACTCGGCCGGATGGGCGCCTAACTCGTTTGGCCGACTGTCGAGCCACCGGCGCAGCCGGTGGTCCCCTAAAACGGATGTTCCCCCTTGCCTCGATGGTTTAGCGATGATCTAACCTCTTGTGAATCATGGTCCAAATCGCTCCGACGGATACGGTGAGTACGTCCGGTGGTGTGGGAGGACGGACGCCGCGAGGCGCCCTCCTACCCGATTTGCGCACGGCTTAAGACCGGCAGGCGGTACGGTGTTCGACAGCCTACGGTAGCGCGCCACGTTCGCCGGCTCGCCGTTTGGGGTCCAGGCGTTGCAGCGTGCGACGGCGGAACAGCATGGCCGGGCGGGTCAACCATCGGTGCACGTTGATATACCACGGGGTGCGGTAGGTGGACGCCAACTGCTCGGGCGTCAACTGGTCGGGACGCGTGCGCCGCTGGAGCTTGCCGATGTGGTATCGGTCCGCATCCTGCAGGCGTTTCAGTACATACGTCGCCGGCCACAGGGTGCCTCCGTAGCGTTTGGGAAGATGCCACGATATTTGGAAGTCGATCAGGTACGGCCGACCGTCGTCCCCCACGATGACGTTCTGAGGCTTCTCGAGATCGACGTAGGCCATCCGGCGCCGGTGGATGGCGTTGACGGCGTTCCGCAGGCGGCTGAAGAAGTCGTCCGGGACGTGCTCTCCCTTCCGCATAGGGTGTCCCTCCACATACGCATGGGCAAACCCGTGCCTGCCCCACATGCCCAGAAACCGCGGGACGGTGTCCAGGTCCCGCAGCCGGCGATAGGCATCGGCTTCATGGCGCGCCAGAATCCGCCCCATCCAGCCGCAAGGCAGGCCCAGGAAGTCGGCCTTTCGCCCCACCTTCAGCACGACCTTGCCGCCCGGCCCTTCGTAGAGCGCCGTGACCGCAAAAAAGTCGTGCTTGAAGAGCTTCACGAAACGGAATTCCCCGGTGGGCAACGAGATACTCGGGGGAAGCCGTTCGCGCCCTAAAGCGGTCAGAGAGTATGGCAGTTCCTTGCGCACGACAAACACGTCCTCGACACCGACAATCAATGGGCTGTGCTTGGGCGGATTCTAGTGCGCAACGCGAGGCGGACCAAGCCGGGGGGAGGGATCCGACTGGGCCCGCCTGCGGACTCACGAACTGATACTGGGAGGAGGAGTCTACAGTCCCCGGCGTTTGCCTCCGGGCCTATCGCCCTGTGGGCGAACGCCAGCGTGGTCCAGAAAACGAAAACTCAGAAAAGGCAGGCGGCGGCCTAAAGGTAGTGGCTCCGCAACACTGGTCTCCTTTAAGCACTAAAAAGTATCACAATACGACAAAAACACAGGCCGCCGCTCTGCCTCTCATTTCCAAGTTTTTCAACCGGGCAACTCGGACCTGCACCGAACGCTTTCGGCTCCACAATACAGGTTCCCGCGCCCGGATAGCGCGCAAACAACAACTCAACTCAAATGTTCAAGTGGAGGGCAGGGCAAACGAAACGAGGTATGGTACTTTTAATGAACGGTCTATGGATTGCGGATGATCTTATGGGCGACCCTGCAAGACCCCATCTGCATAGCCTAGGTTTTTCCTTTACTCACTTAAAGTATATCCCGCCGTCTGATAAAGTCAAACAAGATACGACACTTTCCATGTGCGGAGCCACCGCGGCGGGAACGAGGATTGCTGGCACTGGCATTAGTGCAGTCACACTTTAAGCCAGAGCCGGCGATCTGCCAAGCTCCACCTTGTGCGACCACCGGCAAACGAAAGGCGAGGGAGAAGCAAAATGCCCTGAACGTGAAGTATGCCGACGGAAGGTCCGATACGTCGCGCGGCGGGTCTGATGAATCCACTTCGGCGGGCGTCCGCCGGAGACGATAACATCGGTGTGCCACCGCGCCTTTGCCGCGGGCGTGCGAGGCAACGTTTCGGCGGGGCGAGCGCTTTGCCCCGGAGGTTTGGAATACTCTTATGCGCATTGAATGTCCGCACTGCGACGGCCCTATCAACGTCGGCGACCGCGATGCCGGAACCACTTACCGGTGTGGTGCGTGCGGGCGGTCGTTTGTGGTTCCGCTCGACATCGCGCAAACGGGGCAGCCGCACCAGTTGGACTCTTTCCCCGTGGCTTCGCTGGTGCTGTTGCATTACATCACCGCGGGTCTGTTCTCAATCATCTATCTGAACCTGCTGCACGACAAGATGCCGCGATTGCGACGCAACGATCCCAGCGCGACCTGGGCGGTCGGGTTGTGCTTCGTGCCGGGCGTGAATCTGGTCTGGTTTTTCTTCACCTATCATCGCCTGTGTGTGCGCATCAACGAGCAGCGGCGTTTCAACGGCTTGCCCGAAACGGCGCCTACGTCTCTGTCCGTCGCGGTGGCGCTGTTAACCCTGTTCGGGTCGCTGACCTACCTGTTTCCCGCCCCCGGGCTAGTGGTGCTGAGCGTGCTCGGATTGATCGTGATGCCGGTCTTCGCGGCGCTGGTTCAAAACTCCATTAACGATCTGGTCGAGCATCCGACCGTGCCTGCGGTCGGCTGCTGACCCGGCGTGCATACATGCCGTGCCGGGGACGTGCCTGAATATGGTACGCCGGGGCGAGCGCGCCGGCCGGGTTCGGGCTTGTTTCGGGCCCGGTCCAGTGCTAGACTTCTTCGCCTTAGCGCGGAGGAACAACGATGGCGGACGACTTCGAGAAAGAGTGCCAGGCGGGCATGGCCAAGGCGATCGACTACCTCAAGCAGGAGCTTCGCGGCGTACGGACGGGGCGAGCTTCACCGGGACTGGTTGAGCACCTGAAGATCACGGTGGCCTCCTACGGCAGCACGATGGAGCTGCGCGAGTTGGCCAGCATCACCGCGCCGGAACCCTCCCTGCTGGTGGTCAAGCCCTTCGATCCCGCCACGCTCAAGGACATCGAGCGAGGCATCGCTACGTCAGACATCGGCATCACCCCCCAGTCCGACGGCAAGACGATCCGTCTGGCGATCCCCGCCCTCTCCGGCGAACGGCGCAAACAGATGGTCCAGCAGGTCAAGAAGAAGGCGGAGACCCAGAAGATCCCCATCCGCAACATCCGACGCGATATCAACAAGCGCATCGAGGCGCAGAAGAAAGAAGGCACGCTAACGGAAGACGAAGCCGACACTCTCAAAGACAAGATTCAGAAGCTCACCAAGCAGCACGAAGATCAGATCGATGCCCTGACCATCGCGAAGACCAAGGAAATCGAAGAACAATAGGTTCTTAGGACCATGAACTCTGCGGATGTCCGGCAGTGACCAGAGCATTCTTCTGGGTGTGGATGGCGGCGCCACCAAGGTGCGCGTGCATCACGTGCTGCCGCCCGGTGAGGGCGCCTCGGCGCATTACCAACTGAGCGACGCCCGCGCGGAACGGACCTACCCAAGCGCCCCGGGCTTTTCGCCGGTCGATGTGCCGCGCCAACTGGACGAGTACGCCGCCGGGCGAATCAAACTCTCCGCGGCGGAAGTGCATCGGGGCGAGGCAATTACCGCGACCATCGTGGAGTGCATCGTCGGCGCCGCCCGGCAACTCGCGGGTAGTGGTACGGCCGCGGCTTCGCGTAGCCATGAATCGCCGGACGGAAAACCCACGCAAACCAGTAGGCATGGCACGCTTCGCCTGCGCATCGGCATCGGCATGCCGGGTCTGAAGACCGCCGACGGCCGGGGGATCGTGGTGCTCAACAACGGCCCGCGCATGCCGGACCTGGCGGACCGGCTCGAAGCGGGGCTGCGCGACGCCGGTCTCGAACCGGCGGACTCCATCGCCCGGATCGGCAGCGACGGTGACTACTGCGGACTGGGCGAGCAATACGCCGTTGAAGGGGCGTTCCGCGACGTGAACCACGCCTACTACCTCGGTGGTGGCACCGGCTTGGCAGAGGCGCTGAAACTCCGCGGTCGGCTGGTCACTCTTGACGAAGCTTCCGTCTGGATCGCCAAGGCGTGGCAAATCCCGTCGATTCTTGGTCCTACCTTTGAACAACTTGCTTCGGCAGCGGGGATGAATCAGCGCTACCGTGGTATCTCTCGACGTGGACACAGAACGGTCCAACTTGACCCCGCGCGGGTTGAAACCCGCGGCTCGTTAGGTTTTGCGAGCGCTTCGAGTCTCGACCCGGCTCGGAACGCGGATGGGGATTACCCCGAACGCGCCGCGTTGCGGGGCGAGCCAAGCGCGCGCCAAGTTCTTGAGCACACGGCACGAGCGCTGGCGGAACTGTTGTTCGAGCGCATCGAGACCATCTACCGCGGCCGAGGGGAGTTGCCGCACCGCGGGGAGTTGTACGCGCAACTTAGGCCCGAGCACGAATACCGTGGCTTACTGCTCGAGCGGATCGTCCTCGGTCAACAAATCGGGCGGCTCTACGCGCGCGACGCATACGCACCGTTTTTCTGCGCGAAGCTCGATGCGTTCTTAGCAGACTGCATCGCTGAATCGGGCGACGCTGACTTACGCACTCGCTATCTCGCAGGTGAAGCGCTGCGCGAAGGATTGATCGTTCCGTCGAGACTCCGGGCCGCCTCCGCCCTCGGCGCCGCCATCGACGCAGACGCAGCAAACCGGGATGCTTCGGGTCCTGCTTCCTCTGTAAGCCTGGGTTTCCAGCAGGCCGATTAATGCGAAAGGGCATAGAGAAATGTACCCAAGACAATTCCTCGACAAGTATTGGTCGCCTGAACTACGTGATGAAATCTTCATCGCCATGGCTTTTGACGAACGGATGCGACCCGTTTATGAGCAGATTATCGAGCCGGCCTGCATCGAAGGTTGCAGGAATTGTACGCCAAAGCGGGTGGACCTGATACCCTTCCCGACGTTAGTCACAGACGAGCGGGGCAGCCCCAAGCTGCCCGTCGCCGCTCGGCTGTGAGTAACTCGGCGGCCGGGGTTGTGAGTGATTCCGTAGTGGATACTCTTGGCCAAGTCAAGACCGCTGAC
>JAUWNF010000360.1 GCA_030612785.1 Phycisphaerales bacterium | reverse complement strand
TAAATGGGATGGACACGTAACCAATGAAACCCATCTTAGTAGTCTCCCGAGCACACAACTGCTCACACCAAGGCAACCTCAGTTCCGTGGGGTGTGTAACGCCCACCTTCGCATTACGCCCCTATGGTCGCGCTGTCCGCGCTACTGTACAGGCTTGAATCGTGGATCTTGACCGAGATCATGCCTCTTTCAGTGCGTTCAAGATCGCATCGCGCGTGAAGCTCATTGCCCATGCCGCGCCAGCGTTCAAGAGTGGTGCGGGACTGATGTTTCCCGCGTCAAGTTTGACGCCGACGAGCTTCTTATTCAGCTCCTTCGCTTTATCGATCTCCCAACAGACCCAACTGCATTTGCTGGTTTGCTTTCCCACGAGGCAAAGCAAGTGTGTTGCGTCGCCAATCATTCGTGACAATGATCGCTTGATGGCAGCGGCGTCAGTGCTATCAATTGCGACTTTGGGTGAGGTTTCAGAGAACTCGAAGTCGAAATCAGGGTTCGCAACCCACGCCCGCATCATGTTGCGGTATTTCGCATCGTTCTCGTAATCCAGGCTGACAAAGACCTTCTTCTTGGCCATTCTCGATCTCCCTTTCAAGACGTGTTTCCGTCCGTCGCCTGCTGCTGCTCAAGGCGCTTCTCAATCCTCTTTCCGGGCTCAACAATAAGCGTAAAGTAGGAGAGATCAGTGCCTTGAATGATCCGCTCGCCCGTTTCTATGAGTTGGCTTTTCTTCCGATCGTCATCGCCCGCGGAATAAAGCCCGACCCCGTTGAGAAACATGTGCTTTTCTGATTTCAGACGTTCGGCAACCAGCCGAAACTTCTCCCACTTGGCGCCGTAGCTCTCGAACTCCTCCCATTGGTAGGTTGCCAAAACAACCGTTGAAAGCACCAGGGCGAGAATACCCATCGCGATCTTGTAATCGGCAGGAACCGCGAAAGCTAAGGCGATCGTCATGGTCGTCAGAATGTTGCACACGATCTGAACGCGCTTAAGTGTCTTGTAGCTCTTCTGATTCCTGATCGCGCTGGAGTCGAAGTAGGATAGCTGATCATCAAGTCGCGTTTTGATGTAGTCCATGTTCTCCGGCATGATCACAAAACCTCCAGGATGCGATTGACCGTTCCTTGAGGGCTACACAGGGGTGCTCCGGGCCGACGTTCTCCGGCACGCGAGTTCTCCCCAGTGTCCATCACGCCCCGATGGTGGCACTCGCCGTTTCGGACCAGGGGCCTTTTTCGCCGCGGGTGTTTACCCAACGCAACATGTAATGTGCGTTCTTACCGCCGTCGGCGCCGCCGAAGTCGGCGGTGTACGGCGTGCGCGTGTCGACCGCTAGAAAACTCAGTTCGTTCGGATCGACCGGGGGTGGGTCGCCGATCTTGACCCAGATCTCCGCGCCCATCACGCCCGCCGGTTTGGCCTTGCGAGTCGGCGTGGCCTCGTCGACAAACGCGATGACGTGGCGCAGCCGCTGGCTGGTATCCACAGTCATCAGGGGTCGCGTGCTCGGCGGGACGGCGGCCGACGGGGTCCCGTCGGCGACGGTGATGCCCATCGCCTCGCGCTGGGCGTCGACGACGGCGGGGTTCGCCTGAATCTGTGCCACCAGCCCTCGAATGCTGCTCTCGAAGTCCGTGCGGGCATCGTCCTTCAACTGTCGTATGCTCTGGGCGTTGGCCTGCGCGGCCGTATGGGCGCTAAGGGAACCTGACCAGCCGGTCTGAGCGGTGGATAGCGTCGCTGCAACCAAAGCATTGACCCCAAGGTCGACCGCGTTGGCGACAACGTAGGCCACGAACACCTCCTGCCAACTGTCGAACGCCGCGTCAGCGGACGGGATGTAGTCTGGCATCTGAACTGCTCCTTCTGTTGTCGGCCCCGGGACGACCCAAGACCATGACCGCGCTAAAGTGAGACGGCAGCATAGCAACCGTCCGACATCGGGGCAAGCGATATTTTTTCCAGACTGCCGGTGGCTGTGGCATTCGCCGGGTTTTTCTGTGTCTGGGCCGGATTACCATCGCTCCCTCGGCAATCCAGCCGCACGCGCCACGCCCGAAACGCCCGGCTACCCGGTGGGGCTGGCCCGATTATTGGTCGGAGGGGAGCAATCACTCCCTCCGGCGGACCGCGTATTCCCCGGAGCAGCCGGGCACCGACTCGGCGTGGACGAATCGCTCCTCGCAGCGGACGGGCAACTGCCCGGAGCGGATGAGTCACTCCTCGGAGCGGACGGGCCATTCCGCGGAGTGGATGAGCTACCCCTCGGGGTGGGCGGTCCATTCTGACGAGCGGATGAACCATTCCGGACCAACCGGCCTTCGATTCAGAGCCCGTAAAGACTACGAGCCCGGGCTCGCTGGCGGATGCGGGCCCCGCCCGATGGGGGAGCCTATGATGCGCTGGCAAAGCCTCTCGCGAAGCTCTTTCGGCGTCTTCCATAGCACGTGATTGAGCTGTCGCGTGTCAAAGTGGGCCTTTTCGAGCTCGCCCGTCTCGCATGTCTGGATGACGGGCTTCCCCAGTCCGCGAGCGAACCCGGCTTCGAAGTAGACGCCGTTTCGATGCCCCGTGAAATCGGCGACGACGAAAGGCGCCAGGCGGATCAGTCCTAGAACTTGATCCATGATCCATTCATTGTGTTGGACGAGATCAACGCGTATTGCCTGGTAACCGGCGTCCTCGACGGCGAGCTTGATGCCGTCTTCGAATACCCGGCTCATCTCCTTCTCGGTCTTGCCGCACTCTTCGGTATTCTCCTTTGCTCCGTACCACATGGCGACAAACACGTCGTTCTCCGGCGCGCCTTTCCCCTGCGTTAGCTCCTCAAAGCGCTGCCACCCCTTGGGAGTGAGAGTGCCGTGGATCTCCGCGAGGTCTTTGGAGCCGTCGTCATCGACCCATTCGGCAGCCAGAAGGCAGCGGAAATTGTACCCAGCCTCGACTCCCGTTTCAGCGAAGGCAAGCGAAGTATCCTCAGGGTCGAAGTTCACCCGGTGCCCACCCGTCGGCGACAGCCGCGCGAAGTTGCACAGCATACGGTCAAGCCGTTTCGGCACCGTCCGGGGCCATTTCGCCAAGAGCTCGTCTACGTCGATTGGGGCGAGGTCGCGCCACTTGAGCGGGCCGTACGGTTCCATTCCGAACTGGACCCAGTACGGCGGCAGAGGGCGAATGGCCTGCTCCCGGAGCAACGCAGACACTTGAGCACGATCCCGTCCCGCCCAGACGCGGTCGCTGGTACGAGCGTCCCCGGCGTCGATGTCGCTAATGGCAAACGACCCGCACGCTGAGCATTCATAGAACCAAGCATCGTCGCAGTGCGTTCTGTCCTCCATCTCCGAGTTGTTTTTCCACGGAACCGCTGACGGTATCCGGTCCGGCTCGTTACCCTTCTTGAGGCAAACCGGGCAAATCGAATGTTCGCGGCGATTCATGGCTTCCTCCAGTCGCTACACGCTCCCAACGGAGCTTCCTGGCAATCTTGTCGTCCAGCATGAACGCACTCCCCTTGCAGCTTCTTGCGCCTTCAATCCATTATGGACATAGGATGCCTTCGTGAGGCTGCTGCGTCAATGGTCACCATCGCCGCGGAGCAGACTCGGGAACATAGCCGCCCAGATCTCGCGGTCGAATGCGTGCATCGCAAACTCATCGAGTACGACGTCGCCGGTAAAGCCGCGCGCCGTCTGCGGATTGGCCGCCCACCAGTGGGTTTGCTTTCACAAGTGGGTCTGCTCGGTAGTAGACCCGTTCCCCGTTTCTCACCATCGGGCGTCCGCGAGAGAGCCAGCCCTGCAGCAAAGGGTACTGCTGGAGCAACAGGGACTGGTCCCTCGAGCTGCTTGATGCTGAGATCCTTGAAGAACCGGTTGTCGTAGTAATCGTTGGCGATCTTTAAGGCCTGGCAGTGTTCCCGCGCCTTTTGCATGAGTTCCCGACACTGACGCTCACCTGCGGAGAGAAAGATCTGCGTCCGCCGCCGCGCAAGTCCCCGCAGGATGCGGCGCAAGGACTTGGTAAAGCTCTTGCCCGTCTGCCTGGCCCAGCAGTTCCAGCGGAATCGTGCGTCCGACTCCACATCCTCGCGCTGATAGTCAAGCAGTGGGACGATCGCTTGAGCCCTGGCCGGCTCGGCTGTCTCTTGCTGCGCCACGGGCCCTTCCCGCCGACGTCTCCGTCGCTTGCCTACCGGTTCGCGGACCACGCCCCACGCGCAGTCGATACTACAACGCGCCAAGCGAACGCCCTTGAGCGACCCTGTTACCCATCAGCGGTCAAACGCAGTGGAGACTACGCGCGGGTGCCCCATCCTTCGCCGCCGGTAATGCTACGATAGCCAAAGATTGTCACTACGCAGGCATAGCCCACGGCATTGCGAGTCTGCGTCCGGCGATGGGTGGGGTACGGCTCATTTAAAAACACACGGACCTCACTATCCGTGGGCTACGCTGAG
>JAUWNF010000042.1 GCA_030612785.1 Phycisphaerales bacterium | reverse complement strand
GGAACGGGGAATCCGCCATCGACAATCGTCGATCCGTTCAAGGGGGCCGGTGTACTCTCGTCCCATGGGTCAGACGTCCACAATAAAGGTCGCCTCGTAGCCCCGCTCCGTCCGGCGGACTTCGAGTTCGTGATAGGTGATCGCCTTGACTTCATGATCGTACGCGGACCACTCGGCGCACACGGGGGCCAACTGGACCGTCGCGTGCAAACGCCGCTCGGCGAAGACGGTCACGTCCACGCCCGTGGCGATTCGCTGATCGCGATCGACGATCGACAGCAACTCGGCGAGATAGTCACGCAGCAAAAGCGCCCACCCGTCGGCGGAGAAGTCGAGCTCCACTTCCCGCCGGTCACCTTCGGCCTCCAGCCGACCGATAACCGTGTAAAGTCCTTCACCGGCGGCGCGGAGCAGTTCTGTAAGCGTGTCCGCGGTCACGCGAACGCCGATGTCCGCCGTGTGATCGAATAGCTGGAAGCCTCGGGCCATGGGCGGGTTGTACCCTCCGGCCCGGAGCCGGGCAAGATGCCGCCGGACCAAGGCCCAAGAACCGTGCAGAAACGGGGTGTTCTCGGACGTTCCGCCGCGCGCGGTGGAAAGTTCTGATTATAATGAGCGAGATGATCCAAACTCCGTCCCGCCAGATTCCGATGCTCAACCTGGAACTGAGTCGTCCGCCCCACGCGGGGTTTCAATTGGGTTATTGGAGTCGGGCCATGTCACGTCGTGCATTTACGCTTGTCGAAGTACTTATCGTTGTCATCATCCTGGGCATCCTCGCTGCGGCGATCATCCCGCAATTCACCGAAGCTGCGGACGACGCCCGTGGCAATACGGCTGCCATCATTGTCAAAAGCGTGCAACGCCAGATATCGGTCAAGAAGGCCAAGACGGGATCTTGGCCGACCACCGTCGATGCCACCTGGTTCGAGGGTGGCGTGCTGCCCACGAATCCGCTTGATCCCGATGCCACCAACATAATACAGGTAGCCAACCACGGGAACAATCTGCACCCGGGCACCAAGACCATTCATCCCATCGGGGCGTTCTGGTACAATTGTGACAATGGCGTCATTCGCGCCAGGGTCCCCGCCGGTGCAAATAACGCCGAGACCATCGCCCTCTACAACACGGTCAACGGGTGCAAAATCACGGCGCTCAACCAAACGGACTGAGCACCCCCAGCCACCTCGTCCGGTGCGGCCCAAGCCGGTCGTGCCCGCCGCGCGACCGCAATCGCGGGGCGGGGTATGCCCACACCGCTTGACGCCTCAACAGCTTCCTTGACAACTATGAGCTGAACGACAACAACCGCAGCGTCAACGGCATTCGCCACGAGTGCGACCTCACCACGAGAGTCAGCGTGGACTGCCACGGCGCGGGTTTTCTGCGTCTGCCGTCGCCGCCGGGCGGCTTTTTTGCCATCGGGCGGGGATGCGGTACAATCTCCCGAGTCGCATTTCAGACCTTGGGCCGGTGACAGACTCAAAGGAGGCTGGGAACAAGGAGAACGAGCCCGACGGTTCCAACCAGCATCCACCCGACCAAACGCGGACCGTACGCGCCTCTGGCACAGGCGGCGGGATGGACCCACTGAGCGAAGTCGGCCGCCGCATAGGCCCATACAAGATCCTCGGCCTGCTCGGTGAAGGTGGCTTCGGAGTAGTCTATCTTGCCGAACAGCAAGAGCCCATGCGCCGCCGGGTGGCCATCAAAATCATTAAACCAGGCATGGACTCAAAGGCGGTGATCGGTCGATTCGAGGCCGAACGCCAGGCCCTGGCGATGATGAACCATCCCCACGTCGCCAAGGTCTTCGACGCCGGCACGACCACCCAGGGTCGGCCCTACTTCGTCATGGAGCCGGTCCCGGGCGTGCCCATCACGGAACATTGCGACCGACACCGGCTGAGCATCGAGCAACGTCTGCACCTGTTCGCGCGGGTCTGCGACGCCGTGCAGCACGCTCACCAAAAGGGCATCATCCACCGTGATATCAAACCCCGCAACATTCTGGTAGCGCTCCAGGGTGGCAAGCACGTGCCGAAAGTGATCGACTTCGGCGTAGCCAAGGCGCTCAATCAGCGATTGACCGAGCAGACTGTCTTTACCGAACAGGGACAACTCATCGGCACGCCGGAGTACATGAGCCCCGAGCAGGCGGAGATGACCGCCCAGGATATCGACACCCGTAGCGACATTTACTCCCTGGGCGTTCTGCTGTACGAGTTGCTGACGGGGACACTGCCGTTCGGACGCGAGTCGCTCCGTCGCGCCGCCCTGGCCGAGATTCAACGGATCATCCGCGAGCAAGAACCGCCCAAACCCAGCACCAAGCTGCACACCCGGCTCCTCAGCAGCGACGACTCCGCGACCGCGGCGCGCAACCGCCAGGCCGACCCTCGAACGCTCACGCACCTACTGCGCGGTGATCTGGACTGGATCACCATGAAAGCGCTGGAGAAGGACCGCACGCGCCGCTACGACACCGCGTCGGACCTCGCTGCCGACATCCAGCGTCATATACGTCACGAGCCGGTCAGCGCCGGCCCGCCCGGCGCCGCATATCGGGTCCGCAAGTTCGTCCGGCGAAACCGAGCGCTGGTGACTGGAGTGGCGGCGGTGCTCATCGTGCTAGTGGCCGGGATCGTGGCCTCGACCATGTTCGCCATCGGAGAGAGCGAGCAGCGCCGCGAGGCCGAACGCCAGGCCGCCATTGCCAAGGCGGTCAACGACTTCCTGAACGACGACCTTCTCGCAGCCGTGGCGCCGGACGAGCAGGGGCTTGACGTCACCGTGCGTCAGGTGCTCGAGGTTGCGTCGGAGAACATCGAGGGCAAATTCACGGACGAACCCCTGGTGGAAGCGGCGATCCGCTCCACGCTGGGCGACACCTACTGGCGCCTCGGTGAGTACGATGCGGCCGCGCGGCACGCGCGCAGAGCGTTCAAGCTCCTACGCGCGGAGCTCACTGAGGAACATCGGCGCACGCTGGAGTCCATGAACCGCCTGGCAGTGCTTCTCGAAGAGCAGGGGAAAATCGCCGAGGCCGAAGCACTGCACCGACGGACGTTGGGGACGCTCCGCCGCGTCCTGGGCGATGAAGACACGCTCACCCTCAGTTCAATGAACAACCTCGCCGTCCTGCTGCGGAGCCAGGGCAAGCTGGACGAAACCGAGGCGCTGTACCGTGAGGCGCTGACCACGTGCCGGCGGGTCCTGGGTGATGGGGACCCGCTTATGCTCAGCTCGATGACCAACCTCGCTGCTCTGCTCCTGGCCCGAGGCGAGTTGGATGAAGCTGAGCGCCTGGCGCGCGAGGGGCTGGAGACCCGCCTGCGCTCCGTCGGCACGCACCATCCAGACACGCTACAGTCCATGAACACTCTGGCGCGGGTGCTCGTCGTGCGCGGCCGGCGGGATGAAGCCCAGCAGTTGTGCGAGCGGGCGCTGGAGACGGCCCGTCGCGTCTTCGCGGACGAGCACCCGCGCGTCGCCTCAATACTGAGCAACTTGGCGGCGCTGTTGACGGAGAAGGGCGACTACCCGGCGGCCGAGCCGCTCTTTCGCGAAGCGCTGGCGATACGCCGCCAACTCCTCGGCGATGAGCGATGGGAAACGGGCGACACAAGAAGCCATCTCGGAGAATGCCTCACCAAGTTAGGGCGATATGAGGAGGCCGAGCAAGAGTTGCTGGCGGCTCACCGCGCGCTTACAACGATCCTGGGGGAGACCCACTGGCGGACCATCAGAGCCGCGAAGCGACTTGGGGCCCTCTATGACGCCTGGGGCAGGCCGGACCAAGGAGCGCCGTCCACTACGCACGTTCGCCCGGGCTCCGCTGACTACGGCTCGACCCAGTCCGGCTTTACGAGCGTCTTGACCAGCCAACCCAGGACGCACGGCGTAGGCGACGTGTTCCCATCAGCGGGAGAGTTACCACCGGTGTCGAGCCAGTCCCTCACGTCTTGGGGCATCCGCTCGTCAGTGTCCTCGACCCGCTTCTTGCACCGAGCCGTCACCCAGTTGCCCATAAGGATTTCGTAGTCCTTGTCCATGCGCGCGAGTGTACGCGCGGGTCGCTCCTAATGCAAACGCCGAAAAGTGCTCGGCCCGGCCCCCTTCCGAACCGCATTTTCGGGCCGGGGCCGGATGCGCCACGTCGGTCCAGGCACGGTACGGATTGACCTGCCCAGGGTTTTTTCAATAATAACTGGTAGGGACCCTGGAAACGTGTAACCTCTCGGTGGAGGGCGCTCATGCTGAAAGCCAGCGACATTCGCAAAGGCCGCACCATCATTTACGAGGGCATGCTCTACGTCTGCCACGATGCCCAACACGTCGCCAAGGGCAACAAGCGCAGCTACATGCAGACCAAGCTGAAAGACCTGAAAACCGGCTCCATCATTGAAGTGCGCTTCAACGTGGATGACAAGGTCGAGGTGCCGTTCGTCGAGAGCAAGGAGTACGAGTTCCTTTATCAGGACGGCAATAACTACATCTTCATGGACACCGAGACCTACGATCAGATTCCGATCGACACGGACCTGATCGGTGAGGGGATCGCCTATCTCGTCCCCAACATCAGGGTCACTTGCGATATCTACGAGGGCGGGATCATTGCGGTGAACTTGCCCCATACTATTGAACTGACCGTGGCCGAGACCCCGCCGGTGGTCAAGGGCGCAACCGCGACCAATCAGCCCAAAGAAGCCATCCTTGAAACCGGGGTCCGCGTGCGCGTTCCGGGGTTCATCTCCCCGGGCGAGAAAGTCCGTGTGGACACCCGCACCGGCGAGTACATCGAACGCGCCAAGGGATAGACCTCTCAGCGCGTGGAGCTGCGGAGCTGTTCCTTGAGAATGCCGGCGAGCATGTCGCGCGACGGCTTATCGAGTGTTTGCAGGGCCTGCTTAAACTTCTCCACGCGAACTCGCTCATCGAGGTAATTGCGGATGTCCGGGACCAAGCGAATCGCGTCCTTGAGCACGCCGCGCAGATCGGCAATGGTGTGGCGATCGAGCGTGGTCGCACGCCGCGCAAGATCATCCACCAGGCGCTGGAGTTCGTTGCGCCAATCATCGTAGTTGTTCTCGTGGGCCAAGTAGCGCTCGGCGTCCGAAACCAGGAAGATCCGAATCACTTCCCGATCATCGCCGCTGAGCGGCTTTCCGGTTTCCAGGTTGCGGATGGCCCGCTTCGCCTCGTCGGTCCACATCGCCTGCTGTTGCTCCCGGACGAAGGTCGCGACTTCGTTGAGATATCTCTCGAAGGTCTCGAAGTCGTTGGCGTTCTCGTTGCGCAGGGCGGTCTCCGCTGCGTCCTTTAGGGCTTGCATGGGTTCGGAAAGCTGATCTGGGGCGACGGTTGTCATCGGTGATCTCCTACGGCTTGGTCGGTTGTTCGATACGCGTCCCACGTCACTATGGACGGGCGCACCACCAATGGGATCGTCAGCATACCTCGCGGGCTTAAACAATTCCTCACGGGGCCCTCGCCAGCCGTCGGTTTTTCGGACGTTGAATCGAATAGCGCTACCGCCAACTCATCTGATGAAGCCCAGCAGCGCTTCGCGGTTGTCCCGCCAGCAGCGCTGGCGCGAGTGGTGCGAGGGCAGTTCCAGTGTGATCGTCGGAATGTTCCGCTCGAGGCCCGCCCAGGTGCCCAGGCTGCCCGGAGTGGGATAGCCGACGGAGGCCGCCACGCGGTAGCCGTTGGCGGCACTCATCGCCCGGGCGAGGTCCAATGCCGGTCCGTCGTAGTTGTTACAGAACTGCCGGTTGCTGACGGAGTGGATAGCCAAAATGCGTTGCGGTTGCAACCGCGCGACCAGCCCCATCACCGCGCGCGCTTCGGGCTCGCTCGCGGGCGTCGATCCGCCGTAGAAGCGAGACCGCGATTTCGATTCCACCCAATTCTTCGTCGGAAAGTTGCGGTTGGGATCAACCCGGTTGGCGTTGCGTCGCCTGCGGCGCTCGTAGCCGTCGGGGTTGACCAGCGGAACAATGACCACGCACTGTCGGTCGCCAAGCTCCGGCTCGTTTGACAAGAGCCCGACGAGTTGCCGGGCCACGTAAACGCTCTTGGGCTCGTCGCCGTGCACGCCGGCCAGGACCAACGCCCGGGCTGAAGGATTCCCGAACGTAACGGCCTCGATAAGCCTCCCTTCAACAGAAGTTCCAATTGGCTCGCGTCGGGGGCGTACCGGCGCCATGACGTCAACGAGCGGTCTTTCCGGCCTGGTGGGCATCATCGTCTTCGTATGGATAACGCACCCCGCGTCCACTCGACCAGAAGCAGCGGCTCTTTGGTCTGAAGGACATCGAATCTTCGATTCATGCCGGCGCCCGGAGGCGGTCTGTCCCGGAGGCGGCCAAACCGTCGGTGCGGCCTTGGCCCCCGGTCCGGCCCTCCGTCAGGTGCCATTGGTGGCCCGAATCCACCGGGCGCGTGGAACACACTCGCTTCCCCTTGGGGAAGCTCGATCTTGGCGACCGTGGTCAGCTTGTCCCCTGGCCACAATTGCTCCTCGAAAAGGTCGAGCTGTTCTTCGTCGCCAATCCAATAGACCTTCCGATGTTCACCGGCCCATTGCCAGATGTCCTCCGAGAAGGCGTCGAACAGTTCGGGGCCCCGGAGATCTGCGTAGCGATGGAAGCGCTTCTCCATCCTCCGTGGCCGCCTGGGGTCGGGTGCGTCTTCGTCCGCGAAGTGTGCTTCCGGACGTCTCCCGCCAGGATACGTCATAACGGACTGGTCGGCCAAGCGCCAGTCCCCAATATAATCAAGGTGCTGCTGAAATAGGCCGTCGGCGATCACAATGCTGCCCGGGGCAACGTGCTCCTTCAACGTACGCGTCACCTGTGCCAAGGCCGCGTTGGTGTGTTCGAGCCGTTGCAGAGGCCCGATTGACGGGGGGAGACCCCAGCAGATTGTCACAAAAAGGAGTGTCGCCGACCCGGCCCACGCCGGGGCGCGCCGAGTTCCGGCACACACGCGCAACAGCCAAGTGCTCGCGATCGGGTAAATGAAGAAGGTCGGAACCAGAAACCGCATCGACTGGCGATCCGGCGCCCAGTAATACGACATATAGAGCAGTGTTGAAGGAACAATGAGCACCGCCAGCAATACGCCCCGCTTCCACGTATCGCGACGGGCGCACAGCACCGCGATGCCCACGATGCCCAAACCGAACAACAAACCACATCCATCACTCAGGAGCTGTTGCAGATATTGCACGGAATAGCTCGTGAAGTAGGTCCAGCCGAAATACAACTGCTTATTCGCCAGGTCGTAGCCCGTCTTCCAGAACGCACCGAATGCCTGGTGGTTGCGAACACACAATGCGCCGAGGGGAACAACCACGCCTAACCCACCGGCAACCAGGGAACGCCAGGCCCCGCGATTGCGCCGCAGGTTCAGCAGAACAAAGACCACGAAACCCAAACCAAACAGTGCCTCGGCGTATCGCAGCGTAGGAATGACACCGAGGCACAAGCCGGCCCCGAAGGCACACCCGGGTGAATGCGTCTTGGCCCACCGGGCCAGGAAGAAGACCCCCCATATCAGGAAGAAAGCCACCGCGGTATGCGCGAAGGCCCACAACGCCTGTTGATTGGCAAATGGATTGACCGCCATCAGCGCCGCGGCGAGCAAGCCCCAGCCCCCGCCGATCCACAAGCGGCATATCAGAAACAGCCCCAGCAGCGACAGCGATGCCATTATGGGATTGACCAGCAGCGCCGCCTCCGGACCGAAAAGCCGCAACACCACTGCCGCGATCGCCGGGAGCCCCGGGGGGTATTTGCTGAAGTAGCGGTCCTCGCCGGTCTTGTGCCAATGAGGGGGCACGTACTGTAAGATCGATTCGGTCGCGAACCAGGTCCGTTGCTCGTTGGCGATCAGCCGCGCCTGGGCGAAGTAACCGTTCGCGTCAGGCGTCGAAATGGCCGGCGCGAAGAAAGCCACCAGGAAGCCAAAGTGAACCACGGCCAACAAGACCGCCAGCACCAGGAATATGGCTCTGCGCCTGCGTTGGACGCTGGTGGCCTCAGTGTTATCGAGGGCGGGACTCCAAGACGTCATTGCCATATCCTTGTTGCCAAACGTCCGGGCGCACGATCCATTGCAACATCCCCCTTCCTCCGCGATGGGTTGCCCCTACGACGGTTCGGCGAAACCGAACACTTCCGGCTGGGCCACTTGGAGGTAGTCTTGGACGGACATGATAATCGAGTCCGTAAGCGATCCGGCGTTGAAGGCGATCCTCTCGTTGACGAGAATCGATTCGTCAACGAACAAATCGAAAGGCAGGATCGGCCGACCAAGCGGCGGCACGCTGCCGGGCACCAATCCTGTCAGTTCGCGGAGTTCGTCAGTGGTGGCGAAGCGCATTCTCTTGACGCCGAACCGCCGCTTGACCGCCGACGAATCAAGCTTGAGCGCGGCGCTGAGCACGAACAAGTGGAAGACGTCGCCAATCTTGATGAGCAAAGCTTTGCCGCCGATGCGGGTTTTCTCGCCCCGCGCCCTCGCGGCCTCCTCGGACGTGTAGGTCGGCTCGTGGCGGAGGTGCCGGTAGGAAATACCCGCCTCGTCCAGCCACCGGCGGATGGATTCAAACACGGTGCCACTCATCGAGGATCAGTGTAGGGCTGCAGGGCATTATCGCCAGCCCCTACAGCGCAAAGTCGCGGGCTTTTGTGTAGCGGCCTGCGTCTCGCAGGCCGAACGACCAACGGGGACGCCGGCCGCTACAAAGCGGCGGCTACCTTGCGCTGTAGCCGCTGTCATTTTAATCTGTAGCGTCGCCCCTTGTGGGCGGCGCATCCGCGTTCCTCGTCACCCACAAGGGGTGACGCTACATCTGAGGCCGTCACGAACACATACGCGGAGCCGATGGGCCAGGTCATTCTTGGGGGCGTTTTGCTCTTTCAGGGAGTATGGTATGTTGCGCGGTAGTCTGAAGGCGGCTTCTGGGGAGCACAAGGGGTTGGATTCCGTGCCCGGTGTATTGGACAAGATCGTCGAGACCAAGCGTCGGGAATTGGAAGCCCAACGTTCCGCCGTTCCGCAGGCCGACTTGATGAGCGCGGCTGGCGACGCGCCGCCGGCGCGCGATTTCTTCGCCGCCGTTACGCAGCCGGGCGAGATCAATCTGATCGCGGAGATCAAGAAGGCGTCGCCGTCGGCCGGGGTGATTCTGGAGCGGTTCGATCCGCCGGCCATCGCCCGAACCTACCGTGAAGCGGGCGCGTCGGCCCTGAGCGTGCTGACCGACTGGACGTATTTCCAGGGGCGGCTCGAACATGTCACCGGTGTGCGCGCGGCGTGTCCTCTGCCGGTGCTGCGCAAGGACTTCACGCTGGAGGCGTATCACGTGTACCAGGCCCGGGCGGCCGGGGCCGACGCCATCCTGCTCATCGCCGAGGTCCTGTCGGCGGACCGCGTCGTCGAACTGGCGGACTTGGCCGACGAACTCGGCATGACCGCCCTGATCGAAGCCCACGATCCCGAGTTGCTGTTGCGGGTGGCCGCTCGTGTTGACGACATCCGTGGACCGGTGTTGCTGGGCATCAACAACCGCAATCTGGCGCTTCAGCAGACGGACATCGGTACAACGATCCGGCTGGCTCCACGGGTGAAAGGTGTCGCCCCTTTGGTATCGGAGAGCGGTATCCGGACGCGCGAGGACGTGCTGGCGGTTCAACAGGCCGGTGCCGCCGCTATGCTGGTTGGCGAGTCGATTCTCCGGGCACCGGATATCGGGTTACAGGTCCGTCGCCTGTTGGGGGTTTAAGGCGTGCCTGGTGGTCAACACCTTGCGAATGCCATGAAAACCGAGCTTGGTCATAGTGATTCCGACCGAATGCCTGCGTCGGTTGACTCCTGCAACGTCGCCGCGCACCTGCCGCGGATGGCACGGCAAGTCCCTGATCAGCCTGCCGTGATCGTGACCGCCGGGCGCGGACGCGACGGCCACGCCAAGTACGCCCAACTGACGTTTCACGAACTCGAGGCCCAGTCGAACCGGTACGCGAACGGCTTGAGCGGCGCCGGCATCGGGCGCGGTACGCGCGTGCTGGTGATGGTGCGGCCGGGGCTGGAGTTCATCGGGCTGATCTTCGCCTTGTTCAAGATGGGCGCGGTGCCGATTCTGATCGACCCGGGCATGGGCGTAGGCCGCATGCTCGAGTGTATTCGCACGGTCGAACCGGAGGCGTTGGTGGGTGTCCCGGCGGCCCAGGCCGTGCGCGTGCTTCGGCCAGGATCGTTTCGGGCGGTGAAGTTCGCCGTCACCGTTGGGCGGCGCTGGTTCTGGGGCGGAGCGACGCTCCGAGCCCTCGAACAGCGCTCCGGGAGCGATTTCGAGATGGTGCCCACGCGGGCGGACGAAACCGCCGCCATCCTGTTCACCTCGGGCAGCACCGGACCGGCTAAGGGCGTGGTTTACGAGCACGGCATGTTCGACGCACAGGTACGCGCGATTCAGTCGTGCTACGACATCCAACCGGGCGAAGTGGACCTGCCGGCGTTTCCGCTGTTCGCCCTGTTCAGCACCGCCATGGGCATGACCTGCGTGATCCCTGACATGGACCCCTGTAAACCGGCCCAGGTCGATCCGGCAAGAATCGTCGAGGCGGTGCGGGACCACGCGGTGACCAACACGTTCGGTTCGCCGGCGATCTGGAATCGGGTCAGCCGCCATTGCGTCGAGCGGGGGGTCACGCTGCCGACCCTGCGGCGCGTGCTGATCGCCGGGGCGCCGGTCTCGGGACAGTTGATCGAGCGAATGCACCAGGTCCTCAGTTCGTCTGCTGACGTACACACACCCTACGGCGCGACCGAAGCGCTGCCGGTCTCGTCCATCAACGGGCGCGAGGTGCTGGACGAGTGCCGCCGGCGCAGCCGCCGGGGCGGCGGAACCTGCGTAGGCCGCCCGTTGCCGGGCGTCACGCTCAAAGTGATCCGCATTTCCGACGAACCCCTCGAGACCTGGTCCGACGATCTGCTGGTGCCCGACGGCGAGATCGGCGAGATCGTGGTGCGCGGCCAGGTGGTGACCAAGGAGTACGCTGGACTGCCGCGGGCGAACGCACTGGCGAAGATTCGCCACGGTGACACCCTCTGGCACCGAATCGGCGACGTCGGCTACCTCGACGAGAAGGGGCGGTTGTGGTTTTGCGGCCGAAAGGCCCACCGGGTGGTCACCAAGGACGGGCCAATGTATTCCGTGCCGTGCGAAGCCGTTTTCAATGAGCATCCGGACGTATATCGGTCGGCCCTGGTCGGCCTCGGCCCGCCGGGGCGGCAGGAACCAGCCATCATCGTCGAGCCTGAGTCGGGCAAGTTCCCCAGGGGGGCGCGTGCCCTGGAGTTCTGGGAGGAGCTGCTCGAACTGGGGCGCAAGAACGAGTTGACCAAGTCGATCGTTCAGGTCCTGTTTCACCCGGCGTTGCCCGTGGACGTGCGGCACAACGCCAAGATCGACCGGGAGACCTTGGCCGGCTGGGCGGCGGAGCAGTTGCGATGAAAGCCCTGGTTACCGGCGGGGGCGGTTTCCTCGGCAGCGCGATCGCCCGGATGCTGCACCAGCGCGGCGCGGAGGTGACCGTGTTCGGCCGGAACCGCTATCCGCACGTCGAACGGCTGGGCATAAATGCAGTGCAAGGTGATCTGCGTGACGCCCAGAGCGTTCGGGCGGCCATCGAGGGAATGGACGCCGTGTTTCATGCCGGCGCGGTCACGGGGCTCTGGGGCCCGCGTCGCGTGTTCTGGAACGTCAACGTTGGCGGAACGCGGAACGTGCTCGCCGCGTGAAGAAATGATTGCGTCAGCAAGTTGATCTACACCAGCTCGCCGAGTGTCGTCTTCGGCACGGATGAGCTGTGCGGAGTGGACGAGTCCGCTCCCTATCCCGACCGGTACCTGGCGGTCTACCCCGAAACGAAGGCGGTGGCGGAACGCGAAGTGCTCGCCGCCAACGACGAGAAGCTGTCCACAGTGGCGCTGCGTCCGCCCCTGATCTGGGGGCCGGGCGATCCACATCTGATCCCGCGGGTCCTGGAGCGGGCTCGGGCGGGGCGTCTGGTGCAGGTGGGAGACGGAAGGAGCCTTGTGGCCATCGTGTACATCGACACCGCCGCCGAGGCCCACGTTCTGGCGGCGGAGGCGCTCGGGCCGGGGGCGGCGTGCGCCGGGCGGGCGTATTTCATCAGCCAGGGCGAGCCGGTTTGCCTGTGGCCTTGGTTGAACCGGATCGTCCAAGCCGTGGGCCTTGAACCCGGGCAGCGTGTGCTGCGGTACGAAACGGCGTTCCGGCTAGGGGCGGCTTGCGAGGCTCTGTACCGCACCGTCCGGCGTGGCGGGGAGCCGCGGATGACGCGGTTCCTCGCGGCGCAGCTTGCGAAATCCCACTATTTTAACATCGCGGCCGCCCGCCGGGACTTCGGCTACGCTCCCCGCGTGTCCACCGAGGAGGGGCTGGAGCGTCTGATTGCACATCTAGGAGCGGAGGAGGCGGGTAGCGGGGGGAAAGTCGGGAATGGGGAGCGGGCGGTGACCATTTCCCAAGGGGGGAAAAGACGGTAAACTAATGGATCCTGGCTCGGGTTTCGCGGGAGGGCGAAGCCG
>JAUWNF010000078.1 GCA_030612785.1 Phycisphaerales bacterium | reverse complement strand
GGTGATCTGCCCGCTACTGCAGTTGCGGCTGCCGTTGTTCGCCACGAAGCCCAATTGGCCGGCTGGTGTGGTCACGTGACCGCCATATCCGCTGCAGGTATCGAAGATGCAGTTCGTCACCATGAACACGTTTGCGCAGTTGTCGTAGTATGCGTTGATCTTGACCCCGTCGACACAATCATAGACCGACAAACGATCTACCATCAGGGGTATTGCGATCTGGCCTATGGTTGCGTCCCGGTACAGTTCGACGGCGTTGCCGCCGATGTCGTACGCCCGACAATTGTTCACACTGATGCCACCGCGTATCATAAATGCGTGGCTGTTCGTATCATTCACCGTGCATGCGCAACATATCGGGCCAACCCCGCCTATCTGAGTGCTCTCGAACCCGAAACCCACATCGTAAGCCCGGTACTGAATGAACAACTGGCTTTTGTTGTAGAAAGCAAATCCCATGCCGCAATCATGAGCTACGCAGTTGCGAACCACAACGTGTTCTGCACTGACGTAACATCCCCGATTGCTTCCGTGGCGGCCATCCAGGGTGTTGTGGATGCGGAGGTTCTCCAGTATCTGGTACGCAGCCGTTATCTGGACCAGCGAAAACGCCCCATCGTTTCCGTCGACCCCGGTGCTGGGCATCTGCCCCGGCGGAATTGGAACCCAGTCATCATCGGTGCCGATCCAGCGCACCGGCGCAGCAGTTGTCCCTCCCTTATTGAAGTTCAGGGTATGGCCGAGGGAGATGTCCCCCTCGCCGCCGCCGCGCCAATAGAACACGTCCTCAGCCTGGGCCGCGGCGATGGCCGTCTCGATTCCGTAGGGGTCCTGCTGCGTCCCGCTCCTACCCGTGGCGCCAACGTCGTTGTCAACGTAATAGGTTCCCATAGGCTCACTCTTCAAATGGAAAATGAAAAATGGAAAATGGAAAAAGCAAGAGAGGCCCTCTGATGCTCCGGGGTGCAAATCATCCTTGTGTACTGCGACGGACACGGTGCCGTCTTTTGTCGGCTTCTCTCGGTGCGTCGGGAGAACCCGTGTGCGAGAGGGCTCTCAGTGTCGTTCTTTTTCCATTTTCAATTCTCAATTCTCCACTCTCCATTTCTTAGTACGGAACGTGAAACAATACTGCGCCGCGCTCGTCTTCGATCGAGGTAATGTCACCGTTAGCTGTGGTAATCTTTGCCAGCGGCAGGAATGTCTTGGTATCACCCGGAAACGACGCCCCCGTTGTCAACTCGTTACTGCTGTTGAGCCAGACGTACACGGTCGAGTCGTCGGCCACTGCCTGCCCCGTTGCCCCGGCAAAGACCTGGCGCGCATCCTGAAAGTAATATACGATCGGAAACACCCCGAAAGTCAGCCCACCCTCATCAACCACCCGGCCTTGGTTCACCACCGAGAGGACGCCGTTCTGACGTTGCAGCCGGCGGTTGTACTGGACTTCATACGTCGGCGAACTGTTAGGCCCCACTCCCTTGGCGACGTAGGCCAATCCCGTGCCGCTATCCTCCGTCCCGTCAAGCGCTTCAATCTCCGCGTTCGACGGATAGACTTCATTCGGATAGGTAGACATACTCAGCAAACCTCCCAGCGCTTACCCGCGCAAAACCGTGTTCGAGACACCTGGACGATCGTCTCCCGCTTCAATCCACAATCCGCAATCCGCAATCTCCAATCACTTCAGATTCCCCTGACTGGCTCAAAACGACTTCCGTGGAACGAAAACGTAACCTGGTCCGCGTCGTCGTCGTATCCGGCACACTTGAGACCGCGCGGCGCGACCGGTGCGGTGTTTACCGTAACCGCGTACTGTGCCGGCGGCTCGGCCGACGCGTTGCCGGCGCCGTCGAACACCTTGACCGCGTGATCAAAGCGTCCGAACACGTACGAAGGTGACTCCACCACCATCGGCCAAGCCGGCCGGAGGTGTTCCGCCTCCAGGTGCAGCGTCTCCAGGTGACCGTCGGGATCGATGCTGTCCAAGTGGCGCACGGTCAGGTGCGCGTCACGCAAGTGGCCGTTGCGCTCACCGGCTTCAGGCCAGAACCGAACAGGGCCCGGCGGGAGAGCATGATCGTAATCGATTTCACCCGTTCCCAGATCGCCGTACACCTCGAACCGGGTGTCCGCGGCGTACCGCCGAAGGCGCAACACTGTCAGCCGCACGCGGACCATAAGTCCTTCCTCAGGTCGGCAGCTCGGTGAATTCGAGCAGCAGTTCGGTTTCCAGCCGGTCGTCGTACAGTCGATACCGTTTGCCGCGAACGCACGGCCCGCCCGACCGGCGACTCACCCGGCTCTCGAAGCTCAGCCCCCGCCCGCGCAGGCCGGTCAGACGGTCTCCCACCTGAATGGTCGTCTCCAGCCACGGTACGGTCGGGGCAACCACGACACGCCCGTCCTGCTCATTAGACGCGATCCGATCCCCCAACAAACCCGCCGCTTCGGTACCGTCGATACCGATGTCCGTCGCGCCGGGGTTGACGTCCGCCAGCACATCGGTGGTACCTTCCCGGCTTTCAAAGCTATAATGCGACGGCTTGTAAACCACGCGGGAGGTCGTCCACAACGTCGGTGTTTCCGAGTCGTCCGGCGTGTGCCTGACTACCAAACGGTCGTCGCTCTCGATCAGCGCCGTCACCCGAACGCGAAACGTCTGATCGATAATCGCGTACCACATGTTCTGCTCTTCCGGGGGAATCCCCGGCGGCGTAATCTCCGTGGGGTTGAGGGCGTTGAAGTAGATGCCCGTCGGATCGAAGCGGACCCGTACCGATCCCTGCGGTTGTGACCAGGTGCTCCCGGAATCGAAGCTGACTTCGACGTACACGCCGAATTCCTCGCCGTCCTCCGTAACCGTGATGGTGTTCATCAGCTTGCGGACGCGCCGCGTCCAGGCCCCCGCGGTAGTCACTGCGGGCGTGGCCACCGTCGAGAAATCGAACACCTGGTAATCGTCGAACGGTGCGTTCCGGTTGTAAGTGGCTCCGTCAAAGCGCCCGTCCTCGTTCAACACCCACAGGCGCGACACGTTCTTATACTGCTCAAACTCCGATCCCCACTTGTGGTAATGCCGGAACCAGGCGAACAGCTCCGCGTCCTCGCCGAGCTGTTCGACGGTGTCCGGAGTCAGGGCCAGGTCCTTGGCCGCCTGGCGATCCTCCTCCGCCACGTTGTCGAGATTCGTCTCCGGCTCCCAGCCCGGCACCAATGGCAGCGTCATTTCGTAGTGCTTGACGCCCCCGAGCACCACCGGCGCATTCACCACCTGCCGATGATCCCATCCGATCGTCGCCCGCTCGATGACGTTGGCCGAGTACACTTCCGCGGCGGACATGGCTGAGGCCTCGAAGCGTGCACTGCCGTCCGGATAACGTCCCCCCCAGGCCAGCGGCAGGGTTCGGATCGTCCCGTCCACCTCTGCCCAGATCCGCATCCGCGATGCTGCTCGCCCTTCGTTGTTGATCGTCTCGGCCGTTACGTGGATACCGCACCCTGCGGCCATCAGCGCCAGCGCTTCGACCAGGTTAGTCGCTTCCAGAGTGAGCGAATCGGGCGCGTCCACCAAGCGCCGCAGCAGTTCACTATCCGGCACGCGCGTCGTCTCTCCGTCCGGATCGTAATCAACATAGGCGTCAGTGGCGGTGA
This sequence comes from Phycisphaerales bacterium, assembly GCA_030612785.1. Lineage (GTDB taxonomy): Bacteria > Planctomycetota > Phycisphaerae > UBA1845 > UBA1845 > JAAEQG01. The sequence goes on along the minus strand of JAUWNF010000078.1, from coordinate 6,851 downwards.
AGATGTTCCCCTCTCCCACCGGCCCTTCGGGAATCTGATAGAACCAGTACAGATAGCGCAGCGCGTTGAGGAACGTCCACCGGCGGGCATTCGGATCGCCGTCCTGGCTAAAGATGTGGATCGAGCGCGCGGAACCGTCCGGCCCCTCCACTACGATGGGATCGGGCGCACAGTTCCCCACCCCATCGAGATTGAAGATGCACGGCAACGCCGTAATGAGTACACTGGCATGTTGCCAGGCACTCTCATCGGCGGCAAGACCGTCTTCGATCTTCCCGTTCCGCATCCGCCGCGCGTAGATCCAACACCGCTGGTCGCGAGACAATCGCCCGTAAACGTGCTCGGCCGTGAACGTGCAACGATCCTTCACCCGTCCTGGCCGACCGTCCCATTCCGCTTCCGTCAGTGGCGGATGGCCCTCGAACAGCATCGTCCGATCCGCGGCATCGGGCTCATTGGTGCGGATCAACAGGCGGCAGTCGGGTAGGTAGCGGTTGCGGGCGGCGGCGGCATCGAACTGGTCATCCAATCGGACGGCCACCCGGGCAGATGACGCTTTATCGTCACTCTCCAGCGTCAGTTCCTCGACGCGCAGCCGCTCGTCCACCCGAAAAAGACCGGACGACGGTGACGTCTCGAACTCCACCACCAACGGTTGCCAACGCTCGGATCGTTCCTCACCCGGATTCATTGCTTAGCACTCAAACGCACAACTGCGTGAAAGTCAGCTCGAATGCCTGAACCGCCGCGCCGGTAACCGGATGTCGCCGCCTGACACCGATACGCTCGAACGTGTCCAGCACGCACTCCGGGTAGCTGCGGTTCCAGGTGTCCACCATCGTCGCCGGCACCGCTTCGGTCGCGAGTCGATCGAGTTCGGCCTCGAGTGCGTTCAGGGCCGCGTCATCATCAGCCACCAACTGGCCCCGCCAGTGGATCATTCGCCCTTTTGTACCGGTGTGGTGCCGATACGTACCGTCGATACCGGGAAAACCGAACTCCACCGCCTCGGTCCGGATTTCTCCGACTTCGACTGTCACGATACTGTCATCTCCGGTGATGACCGATCCGTCGAACGTCGGCGCCGATACCCCCGCCAACCGCTCCACGCGATAGCGTTGCTCGAAGACCACCGCACGGTCGTCCCCGGCCACCTGGCGCTCGTCCTTCAAGAGCAAGCGGTGATCCGTGGCAACCACCGTCCCATCCAGGGCCGCGTTCACCTGCTCGCAGACCTCGAAAGCCCCGGCGTGGTTGTCGTCTCCGGTCAGCGCAGTGTCACCACCACGCAGATTCTCCACCGCCAACAGCACGGTCATCACCGCCGCGCCCGGTACCGGTTCTGCACGCGACGGGGCGCTACGACCGTCGTAGAGCACGAGTGCGGCAGGCTGGCGTTGTCGGGAGATTGCCTCGACGGCTGCCTTCCGCTCGGCGACCTGGTGAACGTTCACTGTGGCGAAGAGGTCCGCGCCGCCGGATTGCATCCCAGACAGCAGCCCGGTAACCGCCACCGCGATGTCCCCCAATTCACTCACGCCTGATCTCCACTTGATCCGTCCGGTTGTCCAGTGCTGCTAATGTTCCGGGTTTTACTACCCACTTCTTCCTCTGCGTTCTCTGCGTCTCTGCGTTCAAATCATCTGCCTGAGCGGGTGCCCCATCCCGTTTCGCTGGCCGACAGAGCCAGCGGGTGGCCCATCCCGTTTCGCTGGCCGACAGGGCTGGCGAACGGGGTGGGGGACAGCTAATAATCCGCAAGCTCGTCCCGCGACAACACCCGGTCATCTCCCGCGGTGGCCGCACGAAAGCCCGTCGCCGGGTTCGCGCCCAACGACGCGACCGACGGCAACTCGACCGCCCCCGCCGCTATCTGCCCCAGCCACTTGATCGCCGCGTCGCGCTTGGCGACGACGTCCCCCGGCACCGGAGGACGCCGGGCGTGCAGCCGATACTCCACCAAGTCGAGCACCACCGTGGTCAACAGGGCCGCCAGCTCACTGTTGGCCGACACGTCGATGGGGACCGCGTAGCGCCGTGCCAGGTAACTGTCCACTTCGCGCTCGGCCCCTTCCCGAGCCTCGTTGATCACGGCGGTGTTCGCCGACCCGCTCCCCGTGTCGTCGGTGAGCTGGACGTAGCGCGCGGTCCCCAGCCGCGTCTCGATGTCCTCATTCGTAACGTATGCCATCAGCAGCCCTCAACTCAGGAATGGAGAATGAATAATGAAGAATGGAAAATGGAAAAACTGAACACGCCTGCCGCATCTTTCATTCTCCTTCTTCTCTGCGCCCTCTGCGTCTCTGCGTTCCAATCCCCAATCCCCAATCGTCAATCAGACGAAGTCGGTCCGGATTGCAAACTGCCAGTAACCATACGCCAGGCGATAGCGCGCCCGCACTCCGTAGAGGAACTTCTCGCGTTTGAACGCCTCTTCGCTCCCTTCGGTTAAGGCGGTGAATTCCACCGGCTCGCGGTCCTGGAAGATGAACGGTCGCACCACCCCGTCGGTCTTGAGCAGATACCACTTGCTCGCATCGGTCAGCCAGGGGAACGAAACCACCCGGGCGACCCCTTGCAGCACGTTGGAGGTGTTGTTGACGATGGTCGCGTTGATGGCTTCCAGAGCGGTGAAGTACATCGACACGGGCACCGCGCAGACCAGGCCGGTCGCCGATAGCGACATCGGATCGCCGCGATCGTCCTTGAACCCCAGCATGGACGCGATCGCCTGCTTCAGACCGGCCTTGAATTCCGCGTCCGTCGGGTTGTCCGTGTCCGCGGCATCGTAGGTCAACTTGTTATCCTGATCGCTGGAAGCGCCGGACACGTGCGCATCGTTGAAGAAAGAGACGCCGTCGTAACTGTTGTAGCCGGTCGTCTCGCCGTTGGTCAGCAACTGCGCGATCAGATGGTCCTTGTGCGTCGCCGCGCGCTGGGCCAGTTCGCCGATGCGCACGCTGATTTGCCCGGTCTGGTCGTCCGCGATCTCGTCGCGATCCACCTCGATCGTCGCCTCGTACTTGAGGTTCTCCACCGAGTACGATTCGCTGCGCAGCCCCTTGGCCAACCGCCCGGTGCCCCACTCGCGCATCTTCGGCACCGTACCCAACCAGCGATACGTTTCGCTGTCGGAGTTGGACGGAATGCGCGTGGCCAACTCCGTGTAGTGAACCGTGGTCGAATCGAACCGATTGAAGAACTCGCTCCGCAACCCCTTGGTTAGCAATCCCGTATTAATGACGGCCACGAGGTGACCTCCTTTCCGAGAAATTGAAAATTGAAAATGGAGAATGGAAAACGAAGCATGGAAAACGCGATCTGTCGGGCTTGCGGTGGAAACGTGATGTGCAAACGACCAACCGTAAACGACCGCCCCTTTTCAATTTTCCATTTTCCATTCCCGTCTGTCTCTCTACGTTCAAGAACTCCGCCTGGGACGTAACCGCCTCCCAACTACGTCTCCACGGTAATGTCCGCATCCGCCCCGCCGATCGACGCGACGGCCACCCAGTCCCCGTTGCCGTCGGCGATCAGGTGTACGAAGTCGCCGACGTCGGTCACCGAGACGTACTTGTCGTCCGCCTGCTTGGCACCTTTGACGTAGATGCCCCCGGCGGCCCCGGGCTCCATGCGCAGCTCCTGGGCGGCCATACACACGAACTTGAACTCGGTGCCCGTCGGTGGAGTAGCCGGAAGGGTTGCGGTAATCGCACCCGAGGCACCCAGATTGGTGTGCACCGTGCCGGTGTGTGCAGCCGTCAGGGTAAAGTTCGCCGTGTGATGTTCGAGTGGGGCCACGCCAACCGGGGCCGTCGTATCCAACCGCACGCTGATCTCGTTGGTCGTGACCCAATCCTTGACGTAACCCACAAACGTATTGCCGCCCGGGGTGAAGGTCAGCGTATCGTCCGCACTGGCGAACACCGCCCGCCCGACGTCCGCCACCGTCGCCCCGGTCAACGTGTGCCCGAAGTCGCCCAGAGTGAACACGCGCACCCGGATATCCCCGTCCGACCCGCTACTATTGTCGGCCTCCTCGTAGGCCAGCCCCACGAAACGGCTTCCCACCGACAACGCCTGGGCATACCCATCGGCGTTCAGGGTTATAAAGACCCCCTTGTAGATGTGCGCGCTGCCCGCCACCGGATAGCTGCGCAACTCCTGATCGACGTAACGATCCACTTCCCGATTCGCACTCAATGCCATTGTCTTTCACCTCGCAAAAGCTTTCAGCTTTCAGCTATCAGCCCTCAGCTTAGAAATGGAGAATGTAGAATGTAGAATGGAGAAACAAAGGCGCCTACCTTCTTCAGCAGTTTCAGGTGCATGCGAGTGCCGACTTCTCCATTCTCCACTCTCCATTCTCAATTTCCCTCTGCGTCTCTGCGTCTCTGCGTTCATCTTCTTCCCCTGGTCCGCGGGGCAACTTATTCGCCGCGCGTTCCATGCCAGGCGTCGGCGTCGTCCTATTTCATCTCGCGCAACGCCGCCGCCACGTAGGCCTCTTCCGAGGTGACGGCGGCCAGATCCGGACACGAACGAAACTCGAGCCGCGCGGCCTCGGCCAGCGCCCGGCGGCGTGGTGCCACTGACTTGGCATCCGTGAGCGGCGCCGTGCGACCCAACGGTACTACCACGGGTGCGCTCCGCAGCCATTCGTCAAACAGCACCGCGTCTTTCTGCGCCAGACTCAAGGCCCAGTCGCGCTGGGCCTCGGTCAACCGCCCTTGACGCTGCGCCTCGGTGACCCGACGCTGCGCCTCCCGCACCGCCGACTCCTGGGCAACCTCCGCCAATCGCCGACCGGCCGTCACCAGCACCTCGGTATCCGCACAATCTTGTGGCAGAGTCAGGCACTCACGGAGCGCCACCATAGCTCGCTCGGTGGTCGTCTCCGTGCCGTCCTCTTCGCGGTTGACGATCGGCGTCATGTCCACGATCGCCGGCTTGTTGGTCAGTGCCACCGAGTGCAGCCCCACGAGCTTGCGATCTGACTTGCGGATCAGGGCGACCGGCGAGAGATAGCGGTACTGTTTGGCGACCAACTGTTCGAGCGCGGGCTCGGTCCAGGCCACCTCGGCGAAGACGCCGACCCCCTCCTCGGCTTCGAGCTGTTTCACCCAGCCGGCCGCCGGCGCCTGCCCCGAGGGCGAGGTGTAGCGTCCCCCCAGGGTCTGGTGTTCGTAATCGATGGGCAGGTCGGTCCCGTGCTCTCTGAAGGCCGCCACCACCAGCCCCGCCGACTCTTCATCAACCACGAAATCCCCACTGGTGCTCTGCACTTTCCCCCAAGGCACGATCAGCACCCGCGTAGGCACCTGCGCGCCGTCGAGCTTGGCGGCGGTCAGCGTCACCAGTTCCCCATCCGCTTTCGGTTTGTTCTGGTTCTCTCGGTTCATGGTTCTTCCTGCGAAATGCCCGTGTTCGTCTGCCTCACCCGAAGAACTTGGCGCGCGATCAACAAGATTCGGGCACCGAGTGATCGGTGCTTTCACGAGCGGGTGGCTTCACGGGTGCCCCATCCCTTGCGCATACCTGTTTAGCGTGGGTGGCATGCCTAAGCCGACCGGGAGGTCGGCGCAGGCATGTATCAGTGGTGCGTATGCGCTGAGTTTGCGTCGCGCACACACTTGTTCAAACCCGACGATCCGAAGCTGAACAAAAGGCGATGCGGCTGATACATGCCTGCGCGTCGCTCCGCTCCGCTTAGGCATGCCACGCGGCCGCACCCGCGAGGTCAACGCGTCCTGGATCACGCGCTTCCCCCAGTGAGCACCGCTTCGCCCTCGTTCGGCTGGGGGATGCTCAGCGCCTCGTGGGCCCACGCGGTCGGGACCCGCACGCCCAGGCGATTGACCGCCGTATCCAACACCGCGCCGAGCTCTTCCAGGTTCTGAGGACGCTGCGGCTTGCGCGCGAAATACGGCGCCGGCACCTCGGGCCCGAACTTGAACCGGGCCAGCGGCGTGAGGACGTCCCGGCGAATGGTGCGCCCTTCCTTGCGAATGTCGTCCGCGCGAATGTCCTTGCGCACCTGCTCGTGGACCATCGTGGCCGACAGCACGCCGCTGACACCGGCTACGTCCGTGGTCAGCGTTTGCCCCAGCCACGCTTTGCTCATCTCGCGGTTGAGGAAATCCACCAGCTTTTCGTACGGCGGGCCCTGCGTACCGCGGTTGGCCTCGACGATTTGGAGGTCTACTGCCCGGCTGAAGATGCCCGCCGCGTTGCTGCCCAGCGCTTCGAGCATGTGCAGCAGTTCCTTCTTTTCCTCGGACGTCGCGGACGGTTCGTAGCGCGCGATCCGCACCGGCATGCCGAAGATTTCGCTGAAGATCATCCAGTCCTTCAGGGCCAAATTCTTGGCCAGGTAGGCCATCGCGGTGACCCGCAGCAGCCCGCCGCGCGCGGGATGACCGGAAACACTGTGCGGCGTATGCACCACGAACTTGTGCGGGGTAAGCTCCATACCGTCGGTCGGCTCTTGGGCAGTCAAGACGCGCGGGTGGTCCAGATCGTCGAAGACCATCCGCGCAAAATCGATCGGCGCAAGGTCCACAATGCGGAATTCGCCGTTGATCTGTTCCCACACAAGCTCGGCAACGGCGATGTTGCGTCCCAGTGCCAGCGACAAGTGCTGTAGTCCCTCGTCCAACGCTTCCAATGCGCCGAGAACCTCCCTACAGAACGCCGCGGCCTCATCCGCCGCCGCCCGGTCCACGCCCTCGCTGACTTGCGCGGCACTGATTACCTGCCAGTCGAGCCCGGTCAGTGCCAGCCGCCGCGTGTTGGCCACGGCATAGAGATGCGGGTCCTTCTCCTCCATCTCCTCGAAGAGTTGCATGGAG
>JAUWNF010000262.1 GCA_030612785.1 Phycisphaerales bacterium | reverse complement strand
GCAACCACGGTGGCGGCGAGTCCCGAGGCTTCAAGCCCGCCCAGGGCATCGCCGGACACGGCTTGCCGCTTACCGGTGATGGCGTCATACACTTGGCGGTGGACGTTCGGCAGAAGAACTTCGTCGGTCAGCGCTTCAGCCCCGACGCGCAGGCCTTCGACGTAGGATTCATCCACGTCCGCCACCGTCCCGCCAATCAAGACGACGTACTTGCCCGGTTGCACCGTACCAACACGGAAGGTCTCCAGCGAGGCCTTTTTGGCCATCGCGTCGGCGGCGTGTGTACCGACGGCGACGCTGTCGAATTCGAGCACCGCGATGGCCGGTTGTGCGGTCATACGATTCTAAAGTGGTCCACCAGGACACAACGGCGTTCGCGAGAGAAGGCCCGCGGTCCGGTGAGCCCCTCACCCGTCGGGCTGGCGATGGAGAACGACGTGTATCCTTCCCCGCCTTCGCCCAGGCCTGCAAAGCACGGACCGTTCTTGACGAAAATGCTGCAATTGATCACCCGGGCCATGCGACTGAGCTTGTCGATGTCGCGCGAGTACATTGCCGCGGTGTGGCGGCACCCGCCTTCGGCGGCGACGGCCAGGTCGATCGCTTCATCAGCGTTGGAGGCCCGTACTACGGGGAAGACCGGCATGAGTTGCTCGGTCCACACCAGCGGATGATTCGCGTCCACGTCGAGGACCACCAGGCGAACCTCATCGCCCGCACTCACCCCGATCTTGCTCAGAATCACCGAAGCGTTCTTACCGATCAGGTCGCGGTTCACTATGCCGGCCTGTCGAGGTCCACGGATTTCCTGGAAGATTACCTTCTCAATCTGCTCGGTCTGTGAACGGTTCAAGACGACGGCCCCGTTCTGCCCCATGGCGCGGAGCAGATCGTCGGCCACCGAACCGACCACAAAGGCTTCCTTCTCATCGGTGCAGATGACGTTATTGTCGAACGACGCCCCGCGGACAATCTCGCGACCGGCCAGGGCGATGTCAGCCGTTTCGTCCACGACCACCGGCGGGTTGCCTGGACCGGCGCAGATGGCCCGCTTGCCGCTCTGCATGGCCACCTCCACCACGCCCGGACCACCGGTCACCACCAACAGTTTGATGCCGGGATGTTTCATTAGCGCTTGAGCGGTCTCGATGGTGGGCTCAGCCAGGGTGGTCACCAGGTTCGCCGGTCCGCCCGCGCGCATGACGGCTTCGTTGAGCAGAGCGACGTTGTGCGTTGATATCTTCTTCGCCGCCGGATGGACGTTGAAGACCACGGCGTTGCCCGCCGCCAGCATGCCGATGGTGTTACAGACGATCGTCGCCGTCGGGTTGGTACATGGGGTGATCGAGCCGATTACGCCGAAGGGCGCCCGTTCCATGAGGGTCAGTCCGCGATCGCCGCTCCGCGCGTCGGGGACCAGGTCTTCGACCCCAGGCGTTTTCCTGGCCGCCAGCCGGTTCTTGACGATCTTGTCTTCATACCGCCCCAGCCCGGTTTCTTCGTGAGCCTCGCGGGCGAGGCACTCGGCATTGGCGAGCATGGTCTCGCGGATGCCGGCGATGATCTTCTCGCGGGCCGCCAGGGGCAGGCGGTCGAGTTCGTGGAAGGCCTGCGTGGCGGCGTTTACCGCGGAGTCGAGTTCGGCGAACACACCGGGCATGCCCGCCGGTGTGGCCGTGAGAATCGGCGCGTGTGGGGATGCACCGCTCCCGACCACAGGCGGCGCCTGTGGTTTGCTCGCCCCCAGATACTGGACGACCTCCCGGGCAATCTGGTCGACTTGTTGGTCACTCAATCGAGACACGCACTACTTCCGTCAAACAGCCAACACCTTGCACAACCCACCCAGCCGAGGCACGATTGCATGAGGCTGTCGATTTAATCATCCATGGTGATCCCCAGTGTAGCGTCACCCCTTGTGAGTGACGAGAAACGAGGCTGCGCCGCCCACAAGGGGCGACGCTATAGATTAAACCGACAGCCTGGAATGGAAGCGGTCGCGCCTGCCCGCGCTTCGCTCGGCTGCGCTTGGGCATGCTCCTCACTTAATCCGCCTCGCCCTTGCGATATTTCACCTCGCCGCCGACTTCCCACTGGTCCACGATGGCCATGATCACTGCGTCGCAAGGACGCTTGTCGGTGACCACGGTCTGCCGAGCGGAGCTGCCCGTGGCGTAGAGGACCGTCTCGCCCACGCCGGCCCCCACGGCATCGACCGCCACCACGTGGGTGCCGCCGGGGCCGCCTTCGAGGTCAACCGGTTGCAGCAGCATGAAGCGCAACCCGTCCATGCTCGGTTCTTTCTGCGTCGAAACCACCGTGCCGACCACTTTGGCGAGTAACATCGGCTTGCTCCGTAAGTCCACTACGATTTTGGTTCCAGTGTAGCGTCACCCCTTGTGGGTGACGAGAAACGAGACTGCGCCGCCCACAAGGGGCGACGCTACAGACTAAACCGACAGCCTGGCAAGGAGGCCGGTCTCAAAGCTGATAGCTGATAGCTGACAGCTTTCTCTACTTCTTCGTCTCAGCAGCGGCTTCCTTGGCCCGACCCAGCGGCAACACCATGTCGACGTTGGTGTGCGGCCGGGCGATGACGTGGACCGTCACGATCTCGCCCACGCGGGCCGCCGCCGCCTGACCCGCATCGCACGCGGCTTTGACCGCCGCCACGTCTCCACGGATAATCGCGGTGGTATACCCGCCGCCGATCTTCTCGTACGAAACCAGTTCGACCTTGGCGGCCTTGACCATGGCGTCACTGGCCTCGACCATGGCGGCGAATCCGCGCGTTTCGATCATTCCTAATGCTTCTGCCATTGCAGGGATACCTCCAAATAAAGCTGTCAGCTTCCTCTACTTTTTCTCCGCGGCGCGGCCGGACACGCCCTCGACCGCGGCGACGGCGGCCCGGTAGCCAACGTCGATGTCCCGTTCTTCACCTCCCAAATAGACGCGCCCGAAGCTGCCGAAAGCGCGCACTTCCAGAATCTCGATCTCCGCCGCTTTCTCCGCCTCGTTGGCGGCCAACGCCGCGTAAGCCGCCGGTTCGCACTCCATGATATAAAGCGTTTGGCCTGGGAGGATCATGTTGCCATGGCGCATGCGGTTGATGAGTTGCGTCTGGTAGTCGTCCACCCGGCGGATCACCTGGCTGGAAACCACGCTGGGCTTTCGGCGATCTTCCTCCTGGAGTTCCAGCGCTTCCAGGATCGCGCGCCCGGCGGCGCGGATGTCGGCCTGCGAATCGGAGTGAATCTCCAACATGCCGTACAGCCGCTCGACGATCTGCATGCCGGGAGTGACCCGCGTGGACTTGAGCGCGATGTCGGTGACCCGGTTGATCTCGATCCCCGGCGATATCTCGACGAACAGCGAGGCCTGCCCGGCGACCGGAAGAAAGCCCTGTGAGATGGTCGCCTGAAAGGAGGCGAACTGCGGTTGAAGGCTATCGAGGAAAACGTATGCTCGCAAATCGACCATGGTCGTGCCCTTCTGTAGGGTGGGTGGAGTCCGCCTGCGGCGGAAGCAACCCACCAGTTCGGTCTACTACTGCCGATCCGAGACGGTCAGCCCTTTTGACTCCTTGATAATCTTAACGCCCGCGCTGGCGCCGAGGCGAGTGGCCCCGGCCTGGATCATCTTCTCGGCGTCCTCCAGGCTGCGGATGCCGCCGGCGGCCTTGACGCCCATCTTCGTGCCGCGGACGGCGCCGGCCATCAGGGCCACGTCGTGCGCCGTCGCCCCGCCCGGGCCGAACCCGGTCGAGGTCTTGACGAAGTCGGCGCGGGCGCGCTTGGCCAACTGGCACGCACGGGTCTTCTCCTCGTCGGTGAGCAAGGCGGCTTCGATGATGACCTTGCAAATGGCCCGTCCGTCGATGCAGGCTTCGGTAACGGCCCGAATGTCGCGATGCACCAGCTCGTCGTCCCCGCCCTTGAGCGCCCCGACGTTGATGACCATATCGATCTCGCGGGCCCCCTCGCGAACGGCCCGGCGGGTCTCCAACGCCTTGATCTCCGGGACGTGGGCGCCCAACGGGAAACCCACCACCGAGCAAACCTCCACCGGCGTGCCGTTCAGGTGCCGGGCCGCCAGCGCCACCCAGTTCGGATTAACGCACACGCTGGCGAAGCCGTACTGCGCCGCCTCGGCACACAGCGCTTCAATCTCCTGAGCCGTGGCATCCGGCTTGAGCAGCGTGTGATCGATGTACTTGGCCAGATCCCGAGGGACCGCGCCGGCGCCGGGCTGGTGCACGATCCGGTCGGCCCCGAGGTCCACGAACTGCCGCACCAGTTCCGGGTTGCTCTCGGCGCAGACCTTGCAAAACACGCAGGCGACGTTCGTACAGGCCTCAGCAAGCGAGCCGTCGGTAGCTGTCGACGCCTGCGTCATTTCGGCGATTCGCCGGACGATCCGCTCGATATCCTCCGCGCTGAGATTCTCCAAGCGTTCTTCTCCGTTGCTGGAGGGTTGGTCGCCGGCCGATTTCGTGCTCGAAGGCCCCTCGGCGGATGACGGCTCGATCATGGCCACCCGGCGCAGGTGACGCTCGGTCGTACACTCCGCCTCGAGCCACACGTCCACGATCTGTAAGGCCAGATTCGATCCGATCAAGCCCGCGCCGAGTGTCAGGACGTTGGCGTCGTTGTGCTCGCGGCTGTTCCGGGCCGACGAGATATCGTAGCACGAAGCGGCCCGCACTCCGGGGAGCTTGTTGGCCACCATCGCCGAGCCGATTCCCGCTCCGTCCACGATAATCCCGCGGTCTACCCTGCCGCCGGAGACCAACTCCGCGACGGCGCGGGCGAACACCGGGTAATCCACGGGTTCCGTGCCGCCAGTACCGCAGTCCTCGACGGCGAATCCGCGCTGCTGGATATGCGACTTGATCTGCTCCTTGAGATCGAAGCCGCCGTGGTCCGCCCCGACGGCGATGCGTCGTATCGGCGTGTTATCGGTCATGATCCTCGCGCCTACCGGGGCGATACACCCAGTGTGGCTATTGAACGCACCGCGGTCCGCCGTGTCAAGGGAAGACGCCGGCTGGAGGGTGGTACGGTTCACGGGAGCCGCGTTTCTGGTACATTGCATACCTCATGCACTATTGGGAGAGTGCCGAATATGCGATGCGATGCTTTGACGCGGCCCGACCTTCGCCGAAGGTTTCTCCATTTGGGGATGCTGTTTTGCGGGCTGTGCCTCGCTCCGATTACTCTGGCGGCGGTTGGTTGCGGTGCCAAGGCTCAGACACCGATCGTGATTTTCCTCGACGGGGCGGGCGGCTTCGGATACGCCGGGGCGGTGAAACAGGGGTTGCGCCAGGGCGGATATGAGGGACGCTTCGAGCAATTCGTGTGGACGTCGTTTCTGGCGCCTGTCGATCACCTGGTCATTGCCCGGGCCGGCGGCCGTGCCGCCACCCTGGCCCGGAAGATCGAGCGCATCCGCAAGTCGGACAGCCAAGGCCCCATCCACTTGATCGGCCTGAGCGCCGGGACGGCGGTGGTGGTGGCGGCCTTGCAGCGACTCGACGACGGGATCATGGTGGACAACGTGGTCCTACTCTCGTCGTCGATTTCGGCCCGCCGCAA
>JAUWNF010000169.1 GCA_030612785.1 Phycisphaerales bacterium | reverse complement strand
GCGTGCGGTTACCCACCCGCCTGGGAGAGCCAAAATGGAACAACGAGGAACCCGAATGTAGTCAATAACTTGCGTCCAAAACCAGCCCTGGCGCTATCACAAACACCGGTGTCGCCACGTAACTGGCCAACTTGGGTTAGCCCAACGTCTTTCAAAACAACGCTCTGCGCTCTCGGCGCACTCTGTGGTGAGAAATCCGGGCTAAGCCGACAAACCGTTTACCGCTCGCCGGTTTGTCGTTCCTTTACTGACGAACCCGAATGTTCACGCCGATAGAAGTGGATACCCGCCAACGGGCGGGCTCACTTGCACGCACCCGGCAGCGCGGTGACAATCCGGCGGTGGTGGCGGAGACCTTGGACGCAGGTCTATGGCGAACTCGAAGCGACGCATTCCCTCAATCCGGCTGGCGCGCTACGTCATATTAGCGGGAGCGGTGGCGGTGGCCCTGATTCTGCTTCTGGGGCCGACGTGGGTCCAGCCCATCCATGAGCCCACCGGCCTGGCATTCCATCAATTGAAGGACCATCCCCAGTACCACGAGGAGTACATCACCGAGCGAGCCCCGCAATATGCGCTCGTAGTCTTCGTGCTGTGCCTGGCCCTGTGGCTGACCAACCTGATTCCGCTCGCCTCGACCGGTCTATTGGCCGTGGCCTTGTTGCCGGCGTTGCGGATCGTGGAACCCAAACAGGCGTTTGCCTATTTCGGTAACAGCGCGGTGTTCTTCATCATCGGCGTCTTCATGCTGGCGGCGGCGATGATCCGCACGGGTTTGTCCAAGCGGTGCACGCTGGTGCTGCTGCGGCGTTTCGGCCGGAGTCCGCGCTCGTTGCTGGTGGGGGTGATTTGTTCCGCGTCGTTTCTGGCGTTGTGGATGCCGGAACACGCGGTGGCCGCGATGATGTTCCCAATTATTCTGGAAATCTGCGACAGCCTGGGTCTCGAAAGGGGCCGGAGCAGATACGCCAAGTCGCTGTTCCTGGGATTGGCCTGGGGCGCGGTGATCGGCGGATGCGGCACCTTTCTCGGCGGTGCGCGGGCGGTCCTGGCCGTCGAATTGCTGCACGACTCCTTCCGCGACCATGCCGGGCATCCGCTGTTTCGGATCAGCTTTCTGCAATGGATGAAGGTGTCCATGCCTTTGGTGGTAACCATGACGGGGGTGGCGGTGTTGCTGCTCACTCGGTTCATCCGCTCGGAGGTGACGGACATTACCCCCGCGACGCGCATGCTCAATCTGCGGGTCAGCACGCTGGGCCCCATGTCCTGGCGGGAGCGCCGACTCGCCGCGGTGATGCTGGTAACGATCTTCTCTTGGATCTTCCTGGGGCATTGGCTGGATGTCGCCGTGATCGCCGTCCTGGCGGCGGTGGCATTGTCGGCGTTGCGTATCGTCCAGTGGCAGGAGACCCAGGAATACGTCAACTGGGGAGTGGTGGTGATGTACGGCGGCGCGGTCGCGGTGGGCGCGGCGCTCAAGGACACCCACGCCATGCTCTGGCTGGTTCGGCAGGTGCTCCCCTCCGGTGGGGCCAGCCCCCTGGTGCTACTGATTCTGATGGCCGGGCTGGCCATCGCCCTGAGCGCGGTGATCAGCAATGCCGCCGCGGTCGCGGTCCTGCTGCCGGTGGGGTTTGCCCTGTGCGATGTGTGTCAACCGGCGGTCCATCCGATAGCCATGACCTATGCGGTGGCCATCGCCGCGGGTATGGCCTTCGTGCTGCCGATCAGTTCCCCGCCTCATGCGATATGCTTCGCTTCGGGGTACTACGGGATGAAGGAGGTGCCGAAGTACGGCATCCCCATCACCATGCTGGCCCTGCTGGGGGTGCTCGGGCTGATCGTGCTCTATTGGCCGCTCGTCGGCGTGTTGCTCACCGTGCAGTAAGCCCGTGCTGCAACATGGAGCAGGATCGTTCCGCCCACTGGTGTTGACGCCGATGTTCCGTTGACTTAGGAAAACACTATGACCGCGGAAAGCTTCACCGTCTGGTTTACCGGAATGACCGGTTCGGGCAAAAGCACCCTGGTGGCGATGCTACACGATCATATCGTCGGACTGGGCTACCAGTGTGAGAGCCTGGATTCCGGGCGTATCCGTCAGTCCCTGAACCGATCGCTGGGTTTCACTCGCGAGGAGATCGAAGCCAACCTGATGCGGATCGCCTACGAGTGCAAGCTGCTGAACCGCAACGGGATAATCGCTATCGTGGGGGCCATCTCTCCCTACCGGGACGCGCGGGACCGGATTCGGGAAGACCTTGGGCGCTTCATCGAGGTTCACTGCCGCTGCCCGCTGGAGGTGCTCGTGAAACGCGACCGGAGCAATCTGCTCGAGTGCGCTCAGCGCGGCGAAGTCGAGCACGTCGCCGGAATCAACGCACCTTATGAAGAGCCGATGAAGCCCGAAGTCCTACTCAACACCGACACCGAATCTCCCGACGCCTGCGTCAACAAGATTCTTACCACCCTGCGCATCCTCGAGTATCTCCCGGAGGCGTCTACCTCGGCCTACACCGCCGCAGAGGAGGAGATCATCAAGGAGCGTCTCCGAGACCTGGGCTACATCTAGCGCCGTTTCAGGTTGGAGACTTCCGTCCCGTCTGTAGCGGCCGATGTCCCGCCGGGTACCTGTTTAGCGTACAACTGGGGTGGCATGGGTAACGCTCGTCCCGCCGTAGATCTTGACATACGCAAAGATGGTAGGGCGGGACGAGCGTTACCCGTGGAGCAACCGGGTAGGCGAAGCCCACGGGTAAGCTCCGCCGCTGGGAGCGGCTCCACTTACCCATGCCACCCACGCTAAACACGTACTCCGCTGGCCGTTGAGTTTGCGAGACGCAGGCCGCTACAGCACGGGAGACGCCAACCTCGCCAAACCGAGGGACAGCGACTCGCGAAAGGTCCAGTCGCTCCGTTTGGTCGGCTGAATACACTTCGAGCGAGCCAATAGGGCTTCGAAATCGGCTTGCAGATCGCGGGCGATCTCCGCGTCGTAGAGAATTGCGGTGACCTCGAAGTTGAGCTTGAAGCTGCGCTCGTCCATGTTGGCCGACCCGACCAGGGCCCACGATTCGTCCACCACCACGACCTTCGAGTGCAACATGCCCAGTTCGTACTCGTACACCTCGACGCCGGCCGCCGACAATTCCGGGTAGTAACTGCGCCCGGCCCACAGCGCCACGCGATGGTTGGAGCGCGCGGGAATGAGCAGTTGCACCCGAACCCCACGATACGCCGCGGACTGAAACGCCAACATAATCGCCAGGTCCGGCACGAAGTACGGCGTGACGACACAAACCGAACGCTGCGCGGCGGCGACGGCGGCGAACAACAATTGGTGCATCGCGTTGGTCGGGTCGTCGGGCCCGGACGGAATCACCTGGACCGTCCGCGTTCCCACCCGCTCGGGACGCGGGAAGAACTCATCGGCCACCAGATCGGCGCCCGTCGCGTAGTGCCAGTCCTCGACGAAGATCTCCTGCAACTGCTGCACCGCCGGCCCGATGATCCGCACGTGCGTATCCCGCCAGGGGCCGTACTTCTTCAGGCGACCGAGGTACTCGTCGCCGATGTTCTGGCTACCGGTAAAACCGACCTTGCCATCGATAACCGCGAGCTTGCGGTGGTTGCGGAAGTTCACCCGCCAGCGCCCGCGCCAGGGAACCATCGGCAGGAAAAACGCCAACTCCACGCCTCCGTCGCGGAAGGCGCGGCGGAAACTTCGCGGCATGCGCCAGCACCCGATGTAGTCCAGGAGCACCCGGCATTGTACACCCTCGGCGGCCTTACGAATGAGCAGGTCGCGCACCGCGCGCCCGGTCTCGTCCGGCTGCAAGATGAAATACTCCAGATGAACATGCGCTTGGGCCGCTTCGATGGCCAGTTGGCGGGCGAGGAAAATCCTCTCGGCGTCGTGGTAAACGGTGACTTCGTTACCGTGGGTGGGGGGGTGGCGGCCCAAGCGCGTGGCCAAGTGAACCAGATTACTCAGTTCCTCGGGGATCGACACCGTTTTGTGGGTGGCGTGAACATCCCGGAGGGCTTCGCTTTTGCGGGAGAGCCCGGGAACCAACTTTCCGCGACGGCGCAGGCGGCGACGCCGCGTCCGCTTGAGCCGCGGTTCGCCGATGAGCACGAACAGGATCAGACCCATCACCGGCAACAGCAACAGCGCCAGGATCCAGGCGAGCATGGCCCGGGGCTCGCGCGGCCGCAGCAGCACGGTCAAGATGGCCACCGCTACTAGAACGAAATCCAACGCCGAGAGAATCGTCCAAAGCATGACTGGCTTACTTGGAGGCGGCTTTTTTCTGCTGCCACTTCTCGTAGGGGTCTTCCCATTCCTTACGCCGGCAGATTTCAGCGATGATCTCGGGGAAGGCCTTGATCTTGTAGTCGTCCAGGCGCAGGGTGCCCGCGCGCGCGTCCATTTCGTAGTCGATGCCCACACAACCTTTCTTGGCGTACTCCTCTGCGTGCAATTCGGTGAGGGCGTCGAAAGGCACCAGCGGGTGGCCGACCAGTTTGATGCCCTCGTCCGTCATGGTCGCCTTGACAATCATGACTCGCAACCAGTGCACCAGCAGCAAGACGCCAAGCAGGCCGATCACGACCCCCATCCCTTTCTGAACCGCAAGATCCTTGGCGTTCTTGTACTCGGCCTGCGCGAAGCGCGCCTTGGTAGCACGGTCGCCGGGATCAAGGGTGACGATCAGTTGCCCGGCAGGGCCGAAGAAGCGCGCCTCGCTCTTGCCCTTGGCGTTCTTGCCGCGCCATCCGGGCTCGCCGAACCGGGCCACCAGGTCTTTCAAAAACGTGCGCTTGTCGATGGCGTCGGTCGACTTCGCATCGACCGCCGGGACAATCAAGTCTCGCGAAAGCTCCGGTGGGGGAGTCAGGTCTCGCACGGCACGTTCCAGGTTTTGCAGTGGATACTTGACATAGGCATCGTAAAAACACCAGCCGGCTGCGCCGAGGGCGAACACCGTGATCAAGGATGTTCGGATGATGCGTTCGGTTGTACTTCCCGAGGTGATCTGCTCCATGATCAAACCTTTCGCGTTTCCGGTCAAAACAAGTCCTGCAAATCGGGCGCCATTGCTCCGCACGGTGACAGTCCACTATGATTCCAGGTCGATGGCGTTTTGGCAAGCCATCTTCGCGTATAATGGTCGGTTGAAATGCCCGCCAGGTTAACCAATAATGACCCGTCGACGGGTCGGCAGCGTGACGGGAAAGGCCGATGATCCAAGATTGCGGAGCGACTTGCGACGATTTCCATACCCTTTAGCTCAGGCGATCGCCCGCGGGTGATGACTCGCTTCCGGTCCGGTGGGCGCCTCACCGTCTTCGCTCTCGGTTGTATCTGCGCCGGGCTGGTCTTTCGCCTGGGTATTAGTCTGCGTTCACCGGTGAGCTACGACGAGGTGTTCGTCATGGGCATCGGCCTGGACAAGATCACCTCGTCGGCGCGGGACTTCGTCATCGACGTTCCGCTGCGGCACAGCAACGCGATTACTCCCCTGTGGTGGTGGGTTCAGGCGGTTCCCGCGCTGCTCGCCGGGCGAATCTCGCTGTGGGGACTGCGGCTGGCGCCGCTACTGCTCGGAGGGGTGACGTTGATCGTCACCTTCCGCGTAGCCAAATCTCGCCTCGGACACGGTCCGGCGGCCCTGCTGGTTATGTTCGCGGCCGTGTCCGACGTCCTCGCGTTCTCCAACTCCCGTGGTGAGTTTGCCGAATCGCTGCTGCTGTTATGGGTTCTGCCCTGCGTGTGTCTGGTCGGCGATCGCCGGAGCGTGGTGACTAAAGGCCTGCTCGGATGGCTAATCCTCATGACCCACTTGGGGAAAGGCCTCCTCCTGGTCGGGGCTCTCGCCCTGGCTGACGCCGTGGCGCAGACGGTGCGTTATCGCAAACCGGGCGCCGCGCTCCGCCCGCTCATCAGCTTGGCAGTGGCCGTCGTTCCTACGTTCTGCTGGTTGACCGTCGCCTGCGGTCTTACGACGGGGGGCCCCATGCTGACCGATATCGGGACGGTCGCGGGGCCCGGCGAAATGCTATGGAAGCTCACTGCCCGCCATGGCGAAACTAAAGCCCACATGATTGCCGCCCCACTGGACGCCGTGCAAGTCTGGCTGGACGGTTGGGTCTGGCCGGTCAGCGCGGTCAGCGCGTTTCCATTGCTTGTCGGCATGATCGCGGCCGTCGGGCGACCCCGCGGGCGCCGCGGGAGTTTGAGTCTCGGGTTAATGTTCTGGGTCGGCTTGGGCTTGGTGATCCTCGTTGCCCGGGGCATGGTCGGGGCGCGCTTTCACCTGCTGTACCTCCCGGCGGTGTGGTTGAGTGCCTCGATCGGTTTGTGGCGCCTCCGCTGCCTGCGGCCTGAACGATTGCTGGCGCTAGGCGGCCTGTGGGTAGTATCGGTCTGGGCGGCATTCTCATGGACGGGGTGGGAGGAGCGTCTGTGGAGCCCCCCGGCTTTCGCATTCACCCTGGCAGGCGCCTGGTCGCTGGTGGTCGTGCTGGCCTACGTCGGGCGGTGGCGGCGCTGGGCTGCGGGACGCGCGGCGGCAGGGTGTGCTAGTGCAACCGTGGTCGTCATGATGGTCCTGGTGTTCGGACCTTTGCAATGGGCGCCCTTCGCCCGCATGGAACCTTGTGCGGGGTGCGAAGAACTCACCGCAATCGACGCCTACCGCCTCGAAAAAGCGCGCCTGCCCGGCTACCACAACCGCACGCTCTATATCGACCTGGCCAACTACTTCATCCACAAGGACCACCGCACCATCGACGACCTGCGGCGCGCCGAGCACTATGCCCGCCTGGAGACCGAACGGGTCCCCTGCGACGCCCGGGCTTGGTTCTATCACGGAGAAACGCTCCGGCGCCTGGGCGCGTCGCCAGAGCGCGTGCGCGCCGCGTGGGAACGAAGCTACGAACTCAACCCTACGTCAATGTTGGAGCAACGCTTGCAGGATCTGCGTCGGACCATCATAGAACACGATCCGCGACCGTAACGTATTCCTGAAACCATCGCGCGACGCTTCTTTTTCATCACCAGGC
>JAUWNF010000484.1 GCA_030612785.1 Phycisphaerales bacterium | reverse complement strand
GATGGAGGACACCATCGCTTGGGCGGTATCGATCCGGTCGCCAAGCTGTTGCTCTTGGGTCTCCGCGTGCGCGTTCGCCTCGCGCAGCTCTTGCGCCCGGCGGTCCGAATCGGCAGCGGTCTGCTCCGCCCGATTCACGTGATCCTGGAGCAGCGCGACGTTCTGTTCGAGTTGCCGCCCCGCTTCTTGCGCCTGTAACGTAGTCTGATCGCCACCTTTTGCGTTTGGTCGATTTTGTTTTGCAGGTCTTCGACGTGTTTCTGCACCTGACCGCTCACAACGGCCGCTCGGGCTGCATGGGATTGTAGATCCTCGAGCAACTCACCGCCGGCGCGATCGGCCTCGGTGATAGAGGACACCATTGCTTGGGCGGTATCAACCCGGTCACCAAGTTGTTGCTCGAGGTTTTGCACATCGCGGGCAGTGTTTTTCAGCCGCTCGGTTTGCGCGGCTGCTTCTGCGTTCGTGTGCTCGGCTCGGGCGCTGACGCGCTGGGTTTCGTCAATAGTGTTGCGCAGGTTTTGGGTGTGCTTGTCGACCTGGCCGCCGACGACGGCCGCGCGCGCAGTTTGGGATTGCAGGTTTTCGAGGACCTTCTGTCCGTCGCGGTTTGTTTGACCAACGGTTGCCGCGACGCCCTCCGCCACCTCGGTACGCTTGCCAAGGCGTTGCGTTTGCTCGGCTGCTGCCGCGGTGGCCTGTTCAGCCCGCTCAATCTGTTCCCGCAGCGCCCCATGGTTGTGCCGAAGTTCTTCGAGCAGCGCGGCTCCACCGGCTGCTTCTGCCTGCCACGCTTCCACGTCGGCCCTGGCGGCCTGCCGGGCCTCGTCGATGGCTGATGCCGCTTGGGCTGCGGATACCGACTGCTCCTCGAGGCGCTGAGTCTGGTCCTCCGCACGCTCGACGGCCGCCGAGGATTGCTCGAGGTGCGTTTGCAGTCGGTCGGCGAGTTTCTCGGCGCCGCCAACCTGCTCCTTGAGGGCATCCTGGCCGACGCGGAGACTGTCCAGCACGGGTGTTGCCCGGTCGGCCTGGGCGACCAGGTTTCTGGTCACGCTCTCCGCTTGCCGGCGGGCCTCGTCAGTGATGGTCTGGATCTGCGTGGTAGCCGTGTTGCTCTCGCGCAGGAGCGCGTTGAGCCGTTGAGCGTTTCTTTCGCAGGTGGTCGCGGACTGGTCCGCCTCCCGCTGGCCCGCCTCCAGGCGCACCGCGGTGGTCTGGGCCGCGTCGGTCGAGGCCGACAGGATGCCGATCTGCCGTTCCGCCAGACGGTTGATCTGCGTCAGCCTGGCGAGCAAATCCCAGACCGTTCTAGTAGCATCTTGCATTGCGTGCGTCTGGTGCTCTTGTCCGGCGTACTGGCCGACCGGTGCCGCGGTCCCGCCCGTTGGATTTTGGGGCAAAGGTGCATCAGGTCCCTCGGAACTCGGCAGCAGTTGAAGGGCCATCATGTGGTCGATGGCCTCCAGGACCAGCTCCCGATCCACCTTGGACTTGGACACTCCGAAAGCAACCAGCAGGGTATTATCGGCGATCTGGTTGATCCACCGCGGCACTCCGCCGGAGCGTTCGTGAATGAGTTCAACGGCTCCGTCGGTAAAGACGGTTTGATCCACGGCCCCCGCGAGTGCCAAGCGGTGACTAATGTACGCCTGGGTCTGGCTGCCGGTGAGCAGATTGATACGCCGCGAACAGAACACCCGCTGGCGGACCGGCTCCAAACCGTCGGCGCGGAGTAGCCCGGCCAATCCGGGCTGTCCCAAGAGGATGATCTGAAGCAGCTTTCCCGTGTCGGTTTCGAGGTTGCTCAGCAAGCGGAGGTGTTCGAGGGCTTCGTTGGTTAGGTTTTGGGCGTCGTCGAGGATCACGGTGGGGATGCGCCCGGTCGCAGAGCGGTCGGCGAGCACGAGGTGGAGGCGATCGAGCAGTTCTCCAGTGGTGTCGGTGGGGGAGTAGCGCACCTCGAACACCCGGCAGATGGAGGCGATCAGTTCGTGTCCGGACTCGCGCGCGACGGGGATGAACCCCGGATCGATCTGCTCTTCGAGAGAGGTCACCAACACGCGCCCGAGGAGCGTTTTTCCGGACCCGGGGCCACCCGTGACAACGGTGATGCCCCGCCGTTGAACGACGCCATACCGCAAGGCCGCGAGGGCTTCTTCGTGATCGGGAGTCGCAAAGAAGAATCGCGGATCCGGTGTGTTATCGAAGGGCATGCAGTCGAGTTTGAAGAACTCTTGGTACACGCAGGCGTTCCCTGACCGCGGCGCTCGGCGCAGCGTCCTCCAAAGAAATATCGGACAGTGATTGGCCCGGGATGCGTTGTAACCCGATAAGTCTCGGAGTCCCATAAGATCGCGGGGTGCCTTACTGGAGGTGCGCCGAGACGAAGCTTCCGGTGGCGGCGGAATGGACTTTGCCCTAGAATCGCTGCCCTGATGATCATTACCATCGACGGACCGGCGGGTTCCGGTAAATCGACGGCGGCCCGCAAGCTGGCCGCACGGTTGGAGCTTCCTTATCTCGATACGGGAGCGATGTATCGGGCGATCGCCTATCAGGTCTTGCGCGAGGGTGTCGATCCCGGCGACCCCGAAGCCGTGGTTCGCCTGGCCGGAAGCATGGACCTGCAACTGGACTGCGGCCCGACCCATACGCGCGTCAAAGTCAACGGGCACGACGTGTCCGAGGCCATCCGTGGGATGGAGGTCAGTGGGGTCAGCTCACAGATCGCCCGCCTCCCTCGGATTCGCGCTCTGCTGGTGAAGAAGCAGCAGGCGATCGGCGCGGAACTCGAGTCTCTGGTCACCGAGGGGCGGGACCAGGGCGCCGTGGTGTTCCCCGATGCCGAGGTGAAGTTCGTGCTCGATGCGTCGCTCGAAAAGCGGGCCCAGCGCCGCTACGAGGAATTGGTCGCCGACGGGGATGACGCGGATATCGCCCGAGTGCAAGAGGCCCTGAGCACGCGCGACTCCAGCGACGCTGTCGAGTGGACGCCGCTCTTGGAGCCGGGGGCGGCGGTACGTATTGACACCTCGCGCCTGACCATCAGCCAGGTCGTCGAACGCCTCCGTGCCCACATCCGCCAACTGACCGGCGAAAAGCGGGACAGGTCCGATTGTTGACCGCAGGGCAAACTGGCCCTGTCCCAATTCTGTTCGGCACGGTGATTGCTAGATTGGGGATTCGCCGTTTCCGCGTTCACGTAGTGCACGGTGCGGCGCCGATCTCAACGGCCGGCAGGAACGCCGGTTGCTACAAGCCGGCGGCGCCCGAGAGCAGCGCAATGACCAGACTGTTATTCAGCAGAGCCACGCTGGGAACTCTCCGAGACTACCTTGCGCGAAGCGCCGATAGGCCGCGCCGGAGCGATGGCGTGATTATAGAGTCAGATCGGAAGGGCGTCGATTGGGTACTGCGGGAGACGAAGACCGAAGACGGGTGTGACCATCTTTTGTGGCACCAGGC
>JAUWNF010000682.1 GCA_030612785.1 Phycisphaerales bacterium | reverse complement strand
GGTGATGATCCGTTCGAGCTTGTTGGCTGGGCTACTTTCGTTTATCCTTCTGACATGGTCCGAAGCAAGAAACAGACGCGTTATCATCTGCCCGTCCTCATTGAGCAGGACGAGGATGGCGTGTTCATCGTCTCGATCCCGACATTGCGCGGCTGCCGTTCGTACGGGCGAACGGTAGACGAAGCAATGAAGAACATCGCCGAGGCCGCTGCCCTTTGCCTTGAAGATGAAAAGCCATCTCCTCAGAGCGCCTTCGTCGGCGTGCGCGATCTCGAGATCGTTGCATGAGCACCACGCCCGTCATTACCGCCCGCACATTGATGAAGACTCTTCGCGGGCTTGGATTCGTCCAGACCCGCTCGCGCGGATCGCATCGTCGGTTTGAGCACGCCGATGGCCGGAAGACGACGGTTCCGGTACACAAGGGCCGCGGTATTCCCCGCGGCCTGCTGGGGCAAATCGTGACGATCGCCGTCGGCATTACCATGGACGAGTTCATCGCCCTGTTGTGACCTACGTCCTGGGGCTAACGTCATTGTCCTACGGAATGCTGATCAGGATCAGGCGGTGGCCCTGCGTCCGCTTGGTTGTTGTAACCGCCGTGGTCCGCCCGATCAAACACCGTGATTCGACTCACATGATCGTCGGGCGCAGCATTACGAACAGCCAGAACAAGATGCCAAGGATGATTCCACTATCCAGAAACATTGAAGGCACTTCCTTTCACCGGAGGTGCGAGAAGGGATTCTCGCACCAGCACCACTCCGCTTCCGCCTGGCCGGGGTCATTGCTCTTGCGTGAACACGCGGGAGGCTTCGTCCATGTTTGCGCAGATGTCGAACCAGGTGTCGAGTCTCGTCACCGAGAATATCCCGCTTACAAACGGCGATGGCCCCACGAGCACGACCGCCCCTTCGCCTAAGCGGGCGTGATTGACCAGGTTTACAAGCGCGTTGAGCCCGCTGGAGTCAATCAGGGCCACGTCGGAGAGGGCGATGGCCAGCTTGAGTCCCTTGCCGGCGACATACTCGTGCAGGCTCTCGATGACGCCCTCGCTGTCAGCGGCCTTCAGGTCCCCCGAGAGATGTGCGATCACGAACGGTCCGTCCTTGTCGATCCGGGTTTCCAGCATGATGCTCATACTCCGTCACACGGTTTTTCTTGGTCTTGGTCGTTGGCGCCTCAAAGCCTATCGCACAGGCGTCTACTTGCTCAGGTTGTCCATGTTGGTCTGGCGCATGGCGACGCGCGTCAGCAGGTAGTTCTCGCCCATGTACGCGGTGACCTCGCCCGAGACGATGAAGACCACCCCGGCCGTACTCTCGGTATAACGGACCATCTGCTCAAGGGTCCAGTTGGGGAGCAGCTTCAGACGAGGCTCGGGGTGGTCAGGATGATCCGACTCGAACACAAACGTCCACCACTGTCCCTCGCGCACGAGCCGGCCCGGGCGACGGTTGACGTGGTGCCCCTCGGGAAGCATGGCCTGGGCCGACCTGCCTTGCTTGGCCCCGACCTGTTGCTCCTCGATGCTGGCCGCCGGGATCGCCTTGCGGGCGGGTTCCTTCTGTTGCAGCTTGCGCAGCATCTCCTCCGCTGTCGGCGTCTTGTCCTCTTCCTTGGACTCGGCCTCCTTGTCCGCCGGCTCTTCGGTCTTCGCCTCGGCGGGAGGCTGATCCTTGGCTTGGCCCGCGGATGCGGGATCCTCCGGCGGCTGAGCCCACAGGCAAACGGAGGCGCCGAAGATCAAGGCCAAGGCGGAGGCGATGGGAATCAGTCGAGACATAAGGTATTCTCCCTGGAGTACATGCCCAATCCATCATGGGTACCCGGGCGACTACGGGTAACCATGCTACCGATATTCGCGCGAATTACGAGTTGCGAATTACCAAAACCCCGGCGTATGCGAAAGGATGAAGGCAGAAGGATGAAGGATGAAG
>JAUWNF010000222.1 GCA_030612785.1 Phycisphaerales bacterium | reverse complement strand
ACCGGGCGTACGGGAAAGAGCGGACCGGAAGCACCCCGCACCCGCCGCGCCAGGTGCATCGCGCGAAACCCCAGCTTGCGCATCCATCCCGGAAGTCCGTCGGGATTGACTCCCCACCTCACGTAGAGCGGGGTGGGATGTGGAAGATAGCGTTCGTTCTGAATGAATTTGATCGTGCGGTCCACATCGAACCAGAAGCGGTAGGCGTTCGCCGCGGTGCTGGTGACGATCGCGTGGGCCTCGCCCCCCGCCGTTCGAAACCACGCCAGCGGCTCGCCTTCGGTCTCAACGCTCGGGTCCAGAAGCAGCCACGACCACCAGCCGGACGAACAGAAGGTGGCCAGCGGACCGCACCGCCCAATCAACTCGTCCGCGAGTTCCACGTGCCCGAAGACCGGTAACGGGGCGGGGCGAGCGCTCAGACCAAGGGCGCGCCCATCGCCGACCGCGCGGCGATAGACCCCACGGTCGTAGCCCCAGAATCGGAATACATCTTTCATGAATCCACCGACGTTCGCGTCCGTGCGGATACGTGTTCTCGGACCTGTGCCTCGTAATATCGGACACGCCGCCACCGGTCTGAAGTAGCAGCCGGCGCACTGGACACCGGCTGGAGGGTTTTCGGAGAGCCGCGGCGGGCTTTTGATTTGCGGTGAGCATGGCGTAATACCGATAAAAAACGCATGGAAGCCATCGCAACACCAGCCGGCCCGAAAGCGGCGAACGCGAGCGTCGAGGTCGAGGTCCACGACTCGCTCGAGACACTCGCCGGACTGTATGCGTACAACCACTGGTTCTACAGCCGGTTGTACCCGTTCCTGCACGGGAGCATCTGCGACATCGGCTGCGGTACGGGCACCTTCATCCAGTTTCTGCTGAACTACGAGCGAGTGGTCGGGCTGGAGCCGTACGCCGTGTCGCTGAACGCGGCGCGTGGACGATTTCGACCGCATCGCAACGTGGAGTTCGTGCAGGCCTGGTTGGCAGATTGCCCGAATGAGAAACTCCCGCCCGAGGCGTTCGACACCGTGGTATGTCTCCGGGTGCTCGATGCGCTGGAGGATGACCGGGACGCACTCGCCCGGATGCGGCAACTCTGCCGCCCTGGCGGCAACGTGGTCATCGTCGCCGCGGCGCACAAGAGCGCGTACGGCTCATTAGACCGCGCACTGGGCCACCGCCGCCGCTACAACCGCCGGACGCTGTCACGCGTGTTCCAGGCGGCGGGTCTGACGGTTACGCGCAGCTTCTACATGAATGCCTTGGGATACTTCGGTTGGCTTTGGCAGAGCCGGATTCTGGGGCGCAAGCGGATCCCCCTTGGCGGAGCCCGGATGCTCAACCGCCTGGTCCCGTTCCTCGACGCCTTCGAGCGACTCATCTCTCCGCCCTTCGGCCAATCGATCGTCATGGTGGGGACGTCGTAGGTACCGGCATCGCTTCGTAACTGGTTTTCATTAAACAGGTTATCGGGCCACGGGGCCGGGCGGCGGAGGTTTCCGGGTCCCCGCGACTTGATTCGCCCACTCGGGGCGGGGTATGATGCAATTGGTACGAGGGGTTCCGCAGCCTTCAAAGGCAAACCGCAGTGAGTGCTCCGTTTGCGCGGAGGGGTGAGGTCTTGGCTCCTTGAGTCGGCGATCTGCAAGGTACCTCAAACCATGAAGTCCATCGTGAAAGGCAGTCCCATGTTCTGCGACGGGCGGCCGACCGCCCCAGAGATTGGGGTCTGTGGTCGATGTGGTGTGGGTCTGTTCGGGAGTTCCGGGCTCGCGGACCACGCCGCCCCCCGGATGACCGCCCTGCGCAAAAACCGCATTCCCTTCCCTCCCCGAACGGTAATCCTCCTCGCTGACGGTCCGGCGTAGTCCGGCCCGGATACTCGTTCAAGCCCAGGTGCCCAAGCCCATTTCGAAGGGGTGGTGAATGTCGCGATGGTGCGGTACCACGCGAACGGTGTAGGCGTGCTGGCCGGTCGCTTCGCAACGCAGAGCACCGCGGTACTCGTACCTGCCCTTCCCCTTGGACTTGACGCACTCCATGGGTACGGCGCGGCCGTCACGGATTTCTCCGGTGCTGGTAGCCTGCCCATAGTAGAGTTCGACGGAGACGTCGTCCGGAGTGACGTCGCCAAGACGGACCCGTGCCACAACCTGTAGTTCGCTGCCGGCAACGCGTTCCGTCCCGTTGGCGGCCTCGAAGGAGTCGATCTTGACTTTGTCCCAACGCGTTCGCACGTTGGACTTCCAGGCAGTCAAAGAGCGCACGGCTTCGAATTGATCGGAGCTGAGTTGATCCCAACGCTCGGCGGTGGGGATGTACATTTGTTCGGTGTATTCGCGCACCATGCGGTTGGCACTGAACTGCGGCACGCAGGTGCGCATGGACGCCTTCATGCGGGCGATCCACTTGCGCGGCAGACCGTCAGTCCCCCGATCATAGAACAGCGGGATGATCTCACGCTCCAGCAGTTCGTAGATGGACTCGCTCTCCACGAAGT
The DNA here is from genome assembly GCA_030612785.1 of Phycisphaerales bacterium. GTDB lineage: Bacteria > Planctomycetota > Phycisphaerae > UBA1845 > UBA1845 > JAAEQG01. Next base: position 3,624 of record JAUWNF010000222.1, on the reverse strand, counting down.
TCTGGTGGTCGTCGTCGTCGTGGGCGCGGTTGTCGCCGATGACCCAGCCGTTGGTACCGTCGTAAGCTTCGGGCCACCACCCGTCGAGGATGGACATGTTGATGCCGCCGTTGGGGGTCACCTTCATGCCGCTGGTGCCGCTGGCTTCCAGTCGCTTGACGGGATTATTTAACCACACGTCCACGCCCTGGACCAGGAAGCGGGCGATGTCGATCGCGTAGTTTTCGATGAAGACCAGGCGATGGCTGACCCCTTCGCGGCGAGCGAACTGGACGATGTGTTTGATCAATTCCTTACCGACGTTGTCGCGTGGGTGGGCCTTTCCGGCGATGACGAACTGGATCGGATGCTGCTCGTCTTTAAGCAAACGGAGCAAGCGGGCTTCATCGCCCAGAAACAGCGTGGCCCGCTTGTACGCGGCGAAGCGCCGGGCGAATCCGATGGTCAGGGCTTCGGGATTGAGTAGTTCGTCGGCCTCGGCGACCTGCGAAGGCGGAGCCCCGCGCCGGGCCCGTTGGGCTTTGACATACTGCCGTGCGCGCACCACCAGGTGCCCGCGCAGGGTCTCGTGGACGCGCCACAGTTCGGCGTCCGGGACTGCGGTGATGCGCTCCCAAATGGTCTGGTCCAGGGGGTTGTCGGCCCAGTGCGGACCGAGATAGCGCTCGAATAGCCGGGTCATGTCCTGCGAGAGCCAGCTCATCATGTGGACGCCGTTGGTGACCGAGGAGATGGGGATTTCCTTCACCGGCGTATTCGGCCACACGGACTGCCACATCTCGCGCGCGACCTTACCGTGAATCTTACTCACGCCGTTGGTCTGGCAGGCTGAGGAGAGCGCGAGTATGGCCATGGAGAACGGTTCATCCGGGTTGTACGCGCCGCTTTGTCCCAGTTGAATGAGGGATTCGGTGGATACGCCCATACCGGCGGCAAAGGGCTGGAGATAGCGCTCGCCCAGCGCGGTCGGGAACGTGTCGATCCCCGCCGGAACGGGAGTGTGCGTGGTAAATACTGTCGAGGCGGTGATCGCTTCCCGGGCTTCGTCGAAGGTGAGGTCGTGGGTCTGAATCAAGTGGCGCGTGCGCTCGATGGCCAGAAAAGCCGAATGTCCTTCATTCATGTGACAGACGTCCGGTGTTTCGCCCATCGCCGCCAACGCTCGAAAACCCCCGATGCCCAGCACGATCTCCTGCTTGATGCGCATCTCCTGATCGCCGGCGTACAAACGGGAGGTGATCGCACGATCCTCGGCCTGGTTTTGGGGAACCTCGGTGTCCAGCAGGTACAGCTTCGAGCGCCCGACGGTGATCTTCCAGATGTGGCAGGCCACGCTGTGGTCGCCGACCTCTACCCAGATACGCAAGGGGGCGCCGGCGGAGTCCACCACACGCTCCACGGGCAAATGATCGATATCCAGAACGGGGTACTCCTCGAACTGCCAGCCGTCATTGGAGAGGTACTGGGAGAAGTACCCCTGGCGGTACAGCAGGGTCACGCCGATCAAGGGTACGCCGAGGTCGCTGGCGGATTTGAGGTGGTCGCCGGCCAGCACGCCCAGACCGCCGGAGTACGTCGGGATGCACTCGTGCAGCCCGAACTCGGCGGAGAAGTAGGCAACGCGCTTACGGGCCAAATCGGGGTGCTCGATTTCGCACCAGGTTTTGCGGCCCAGATAGTCGTCCAGGGCGGCTACCACGCGGTCCAGGTGGGCCAGGAAAGCCGCATCGTTGGCGGCGGCGTTCAACGTCTTCTGATCGACCTTCCCGAGCAGTCCGACCGGGTTGTGCCGGAGTTCCCGCCAGAGGTCCGGAGACAGCCTGGCGAAAAGCGCATTGGCATTCGCATTCCAGACCCACCACAAGTTGTAGGCCAGCTCGCGCATTCGCGAAAGCCGCGCGGGGATATCGGGTACTACGGAGAATAGTTTCGCCTGGTACATATCACCTGATCCTTTATATCGATTATCGCCCAAAGCGATCCGTCGCTCGCGTCGGGATTCACCCGAAGTCGCTGCCCCGCGCCAGCCCACCGGAGAGTGGTGAGCTGAATCGGGGAATTATCCCCCATACGTTATCGGAGTCAAAGTGCGCGTAAGCTACTGTTGGAGCGGGATTCGTGCTCCGCGGAGGGGCGGCGAAGGCGGTGGCGCGATGTTCGGGCGACCCGCCGAGGTGTACAATACCGGGGGGACAAAGGGCTCGGGAGCACGATCATGCGTCAGAACAACGTAGTCCGCCAATTCGTGGCCATGACCTTGTCGTCCTTGGTCGTGGTGCTGATCCTGGTCAAGGTGGATATCGTCGGGCGACTGGCGTACTCGGTGGAGAAGGGGCGGATCGAGGCCCTGCGCGAGGCGCTTCCTTCGGACCAGGAATTGGCCGCCCGCTTCGAACCCGACCGCGTCGTGGTGGCCACCGTGCTGCCGGGGGTCGTCAGCGTCTCGGCGGAACGGACGCTCACGCGGGCCGACTTCGAAGACCTCGCTCCGGAACTGCACCGCCATTTGTTTCCCGATGCTCAAAACGGCGAAGACGACGAAGACGAGGCGGGGAGCAACGGCTTGGCACCTTCCTCGAGCCCGGACGATGAGCCCGCTTTCACCATGCCGCCCGGGCAGGGCAGCGGGTTCATCGTCGACGCGGCGAACGGGTACGTCGTGACCAACAGTCACGTCGTGGCCCGGAGCACTTCGATCAGCGTCCGCTTGGCCGACGGACGCCGCTGCGAAGCTCACGTTCTGGGAACCGATGCGAAGACGGACCTGGCGGTTCTGCAAATCAATGCCGGTCGTCTGCACGCGCTCCGGTGGGGAGACAGCCAGTCAATGCAGGTCGGCGATGAGGTGTTCACGGTGGGCAACCCCTTCGGGCTGGAGGGCACCGTCAGCCGCGGGATCGTCAGCGCCAAGAACCGATCGAACATCGTGCTTCACGACATCGAATATCAGGGATTCCTCCAGACCGATGCGGTGATCAACCCGGGTAACAGCGGCGGCCCGCTGGTGAACATGCGGGGGGAGGTCGTGGGGATCAATACTGCCATCGCCACCCGATCGGGTCGTTACGATGGTATCGGTTTCGCAATACCAGCCCACCGGGCGCTCAAGCTGGTTCCCAAGCTGATCCGCGGCGAGACGATCGCGCGCGGGTACCTGGGCGTGGTGATGACCGGAGGACGACCCGGTGAGGACCGCATGCGCCGCCTCGGCTGGGCTGAACCGGGCGGGGTGGTGATCACCGAGGTTGTCCCCGACTCGCCCGCGAGTCGGTCCGATTTGCGCCCGGATGACATCATCGTCGAGTTCGCGGGGCAACCGATCGCCTCGAACGCGAACGTTACTCAGGCCGTCGCGGATACCGTGCCCGGAACGGTCGTCTCCCTGAAGGTCTTCCGGCAGGGCGAGTTTGTCACTGTTGAGGTGGAAATCGGCGCGCAGCCGGAAGGTTTCTCGACCCGTTTGTGGATGCGTCCTCGCAGCGAGGATTAGCCCAAGTTAGCCAGTAGTCGAGAATCTTCGGCTTTTTTGAGGCTGCAATCTTCGATTGCGAGCCACTGCGAACGCTCGGAGCCTGAAACGGGCGTGTAGTCAAAACCTACCCCCTTGAATGGAGCTGCATCACT
>JAUWNF010000592.1 GCA_030612785.1 Phycisphaerales bacterium | reverse complement strand
CGGGTTCTCCATCTTGCTGGTGACCGAACGGCGCTCCGGGAGCAACCGGGGGCCGACAAGAATGAGATAGCCCGCACCCACCAGCGCGCAAGGCAGGCCCACCCAGGTAATCTCGAACATCCCCAGACTGGGCAAGTCTGTCTCGGCGATGACCAGACCGTTGACCACCAGGTTGGTGCTCGTGCCGATGAGCGTGCACGTGCCCCCCAAAATCGCCGCGTAGCTTAGTGGAAGCATGAGCTTCGAGGCGCTCAGGCGGAGCGTCTTCGCCCAATCGTTGACCGCCGGAATGAGCATGGCCACCACCGGCGTGTTGTTCAGGAAGGCGCTCAACCCCGCCACCGGACCGATGATCCGCAACTGCGCACCCACAAGTGAGCGCGGCCGACCGAGCACACGCTGGGCCAGCCAGTCGACACCACCGGTTTCGCGCAAGCCCGCTACCACCACGAAGAGCACGCCCACCGTTATCGGGCCGGGGTTGCCCAACCCGGACAGCGCCGCCGTAGCGTCGAGCACCCCGAGACGCCACCCCTCGGCAGCCGGCACCGGCAGTACCATCAACAGCGTGAGACCCCCCAGCAGCACCACGTCCACGGCAATGCGCGTGAAGGCGAGCAGACCGATTATGACGCCGACCACGAGCAACGTTGTCAACGCGTCGAATCCCATCCGCGGACTCCACACCCTTCTCCGTCATGCCCCCCCAGCGCCGCTGGGGATACTTGGCGCGTGCCGGCGCCGTTTCAAGTTAACGAGTTTCGCGCCGGGTGTAGCGGCCGGCGTCCCCGCCGGCCGTTCGGCCTGCGAGACGCAGGCCACTACGAAAGCGCTACTGAAAACGGCGCTACGGATCGCTAAAGGTCTGGGCGAGCGCGTAGTCTATCGGGGCTTGGATCACCGCTGATAGCGCACCGCTCACCCCGTCGGTCAGCCCATCCCGCAAAGCGTCCTCCACCGAGCATCCGCTAAAGCACGCACCCGCCGCCAGAAGCAGCATCACAAGAATCCGTTTGCACAGCCGCATGTTTGTCATTCCCTCGTAGGAACCCTCTCAAGTGCGAAGGTTCAGCTTCCCATCACTGCGCTCAAAAATGAAACGTCGTCTGCACGTAGAACAGATCGGCATCGTCGGCCGGACCAGTGTTCTCGAAAAAGGGACCGGGGAAAAAGTGTGCGTAACCCACCTCCAGCTCCACACGCGGATCGATTCTGTAGCGGACTCGCAGCTCAAGTTCCTGCCCGATAAAATCACCGCTGTCTCCGCGCGGGTCACGCCGGCCGGGAATGACCCAGTCATCGCTGTCGCTTGCCAGCCAATGGGCCCCATAAGACGTGTCAATACGCAGCCTTGATGCGGGACGAAGCGACAGCCTGATCTTTGGACTGATGGTGTTTTGCCAACTGAAAAGGTCCGAGGTCGACGGGCAGTGCGTGGCTTGGAACAGCCGATCGAAACGTTCGCTGAGTCCGTCGTCGGGATCACGGTCGCCGCTGGCATAGACCGTCGAGAGACTCACGCGCGGTTTCCACGCGTGTTGAATCGTGTATCCCACTTCTCCACGGAAAGCGAAGGCACGATGTCGGCGGTCCCCGTCTCCTCCGCACTGAAAGGCCGTGTCGAAGTCGTAATCGAAACGAGTGGCCCCGATGGGGCCGAAGGCGTGCAGACCCAACGTATGTATCTCGCGATCGGAACGTTCGCGACCCTTACGGTCTTCGTCGAGAATGAAGTAGTATGGCTCCAGCGTAACGTATTTGGACCAGCGGCGCCACGCACCGACGAGACCGTAGAACCATCGCTCCTCATCCGCACGGTCGCGGGCCGTCATCCGGCGCTCCACTGGTTGAACCGCGAAGAAATCGAATTGCCAGTCGGCGTCGGGCCGGCCCAGTCGAAGGCGAAATCCGTCAAACGCGTTCGTCGTGTTGCGCCAGCGGTTCCGCGCCACCAACCGGCGGTCGAGGTACTCCAGCGACATCCGTCCCGCCCGGAATTGAATAGGATAACCCTTACCGAGGGCGTCTTTGAAATACAACTCGGCAAAGGCCTGAATGAACTCGGCTTCGTTCACGTCCCGCGTCCGGTCCGGGAAGTCGCTGTGGAACTGGCGGGAGTCTTGCAACTCGATGCCGAACCGGAAGGGGTCCAATACCTTCCGGAGGCCTACGTAGACTCGGGAGCGGAGCAGGAACTGCTCGTCGTCCTCCAGATTGGGGCGTCGATAGTCCGAGCGGTACTCGAAACGCGTGCGGTGCTCCAGCCCGAACTCCAGCCAGTCCATGTCTTCGAGACCGGCCACCCCAAACTGGTCCAACGTCTTCACATAACCGGGCGGTTCAGAGTCGAGCCGCGCCCCCCACGCTTTGGACTTGTAATGACTTGGTTGCTTTGGTTGAGCTTCTTGTTCCTCAAGCGGCGGCGTGGTTACGTTTGTCGCGTGCGCCGGCTGGGTCTGGGCCGGTTCGCTGGTTTGGGCCAACAGCTCCGCAGCGCTGACGAACAGAAGTGTGCTCGCCAATGCCTGCTCTAATCGGTATTTGGAGGAGTTCCGGTGAATCAACTGTAATCTCGACACTACGATTACCAAAGGAGCTTAACAAACGCCAGCAGCCCCAGGACGCACGTGACCACCCCCACGCTGGCCCGCATGAAACCCTCCGGAAGTCTGCGTACGGTCAGCGTGGCCATCGGCACGGAGAGCATCGCCCCCGCCGTCAGCGGGACCACCAGCACCCAATCCAGACTTCCGCGCATCACA
>JAUWNF010000091.1 GCA_030612785.1 Phycisphaerales bacterium | reverse complement strand
GCTTCCCTCGGGTTTTCACGAAGCGGCCTCGCGAATCGGCCTTCATCCGCGGACCGCCCGGGCCACGCGCAGGCAGATGGTCATCAGCTTCTCGAACTGATCCAGAGGATACTGCGTAGCGGGGTCGCTCCTGGCCCGGTCGGGGTCGTCGTGGACTTCCACGAACAGCGCGTCGGCGCCGGCGGCCACGGCGGCCCTGGCCAACAGACCCACGAAATGACGATTACCGCCCGACTGATGACCCATCCCGCCGGGCAACTGACAGCTATGTGTCGCATCGAAAACCGCCGGGGCGAAGTGCTTCAACCGATGCAGCGAGGTCATGTCGTTCACCAGGCGATGGTACCCGAAAAACGTCCCGCGTTCGGTGAGCAGAACGTTACGATTGCCCGTGGAAGCAATCTTTTCGACCACGTTGCCCATTTCCTCGGGTGAGATGAACTGCCCCTTCTTGACGTTGACGCAACGGCCGGTCTGGCCCGCCGCGACCAGCAGATCGGTCTGCCGGCAGAGAAACGCGGGGACCTGCACACAATCCACCACCTTCGCGGCATCGTCGGCCTGCGCAGGCAAGTGAATGTCGGTCAGCACCGGCAGGTCCATCTCGCGGCGGACCTCCGCCAGGATGTCCAATCCGCTCGACATCTCCGGCCCGCGATAACTGTCGATGCTGCTGCGATTGGCCTTGTCGAAGCTGGCCTTGAAGATGAAGGGGACCTCCAACCGCCGGGCGATGCGCCCCAGGGCGTCGGCCATCCGCAGGGTGTGATCGCGCGACTCGATGATGCAGGGTCCCGCGATCAAGGCCAACGGAAGCCCTTGCCCAATCGACACACCACCGATAGTCGCCTGCTCAACGGTCGTCATGCTTTGTCACCACTTGATTCGTTCACCCATGCTGCCGAGGTCATTCTCGCCACCGCGCCGCCCGGGTTAACGACGCCAACCAGCTTATGTCCGCCGCGGTGGAAGACCCGCCGCCACCAGATTCCGCGCCCCCGTGGCAAACTCTTCCCCGAGACCCTCAAGATCAGTGAAAGTCATCCGCGCGCCGGCCTGGGTCAACCGCCGGGCGGTGCAGGGGCCGTTGGCGATGCCCACCGCCGCCAGGTTCGCCTCTTCCGCGAGCTTAACCAGCGACTCCGAACCGGCCGCCACCACCACCCGGGCCTCACCCTCGGTCAGTTCCTTGAGCTGGTCAAGGCGCTGATTCGGGGCGGCGGCTAGGCGGCTCATCCGCGTGAAGTAAACAGACAGGTCCGCCTCATCTAATAGCTTTTGCCGGGCCGGACCGTTCCTCCCCAGCGTGACCAGGCTCAAAGCATATTGCCCGGCTGCCAGGGCGCGCAGCTCGTCAGCCACGCCCTCTGCGGCGGCGCCCGCTGACAGGCACTCGTCGCTCTCGAGCAGTTCGGGGAACGCCTCTCGAAACCGCTGTAGGTGACGCGGTTTGGCACCAAGCAGGTACTCGCCGATGCCGGCTCCGCGGCGCAGCAGGCGCCAAAACGTCGCCCGATCCTTGCGCGCCAGTCCCAATTCAGCGACCACCCGCGAATAGGCCGCCCAGTAGACCGGCTCCACGTCGATTACCGGTCCGTCGAATTCCAGGATGATCTTCATCACCAGGGTGTCCAGCCTGTCGTACGATCGGAACCGTCAGGCGCGTCGGCCGGGACCGCACCCGGCGACACGAAATATCTAACCACCCGCACCGAATCCTTTATGGGGTGCTACAAATGCGGCACCACACCACCCGCCGTGCGACGGCACCATAGTACCGTATCGCACCGGGCAATCCAGACCGTGCTGCGACTCCTTATTCTCGCAGCCGGCGAATACACGCGGGGTCATGGGCCATGGCCCTTCAAGGGGTCCGTACGGACCGGGAGGCTGACATGAACGAAAGAACCCTACGCGATCGATTTCACGCCCTGGATCCGCCCGACGATGGAAATGGGGGCGCTAAATCCTCTGTTAATCCACCGCCAGAGGCGGTGGATTAACAGAGGATTTAGATGCGATAGCCCTGGCCGAACGGCCGGGCGCCATGGAGTGCTATTGCGTCGTTCGTCCCTTCTCCCTTCTCAATTCTTCATTCGTTCCGGTGCGCGGTGCCCACTGCGTAGAGACTGATGCGCTTGTCGCCGACGCTATTGGTGACGAAGAGGAAGTAGTCGGCCTGGAAATCGTCGGGGACCAGGGCGGCCAGGCGCGCGGGCAAGGTCGGAGCCACCGCGACGCCGGAGGGCAAAGGCGTGCTGCCCGGTCCTTCGCCCGGACCGCCGAGCAGCATGAGCAACCGCCCCTGGCGGTCGAACAGGTGGACGTGGGCGAAGTCCACGTCCGCGACGAAGACCACCCCGTCGGGGCCAACCGCCACGCGTTTGGGCTTGCCCATGTCGCCGTAGCGATCGCCCGGCTGCCCGAAGCTGAGCACCCACTCGTGCAGCGCGTTGAACACCTGCACGCGCGAATTCATTCGGTCCGCAACGTAAACGCGCCCGTCCCGGGCGACCGCCAGACCCATCGGAAAGAAGAACCGCCCCGACTCACCGCCGATCCCGCCGAACGAGCCCCGCAGCCGCCCGTCACCCGTCGAGAACACATCGATGCGGTGGCCGGTGGTGCTTGCGATGTCGGCAACGTAGAGCCGCGAGCCGTGCACGGCCACCGCCACCGGGCGGTAGTCCTCGCGATCCTCCGGTTTGAAGCGCCGGCGCACTGCCCCATTCGCGTCGAAGGCAATGACCTCGGCCAGTCCCGTATCGGCTACATAGACGGTGCCGGCATCGTCTACCGCAACGTCCACCGGTTTGAGCAGCGCCGGGTCGCTATTCACACCGAACTTCGCGCCTTGGCCGGCTTGCAAATCCCAACGGTGTACGACGGTGAACCCGATGTCACAGAGATACAGGCAGCCGTCGCGAAAGGCGACGCCCGCGGGCGTGCGCACGTGCGGGCTGGGGGCTACCCCGCGGAAGAACTCCACCCAACTGTGCCGGGCGGGCGTGAGGTCCCCCAGGCTGTTGAACGACATCAGATGAACGACGTGCGGTGAAGCCGGCGGCGGAGGGAAGTAAACCGGCTCGACCTTCGCGGAAGGGGCCGCACAGCCGCCCACGCCGACCCAAAAAATGAAGAATGGAAAATGGAAAATGGAAAATGAGGAACGTAGCGAATAGCCCATGAGACTTTGGTGTGCCGTTAGATTGACCTTCAGCTTCCCGCTTTCGGCCCGCACCCTGCCAATCCCTAATCGTCAATCTACTTCCGGTGGCACTTGAGGCACAGGGCACTGCGGGCGTTGGTCATCACGAGCATGTGCTTGCGACCGGACTCGTTGTGGGGATCGTGACACGAACTGCACTCGACCTTGCCGCCCGGAAGCGTCACCTTCCACCCCGAGAGCACCGAGGTCAGCGGGCGATAGCCCTTGGCGATCTTGGGATAGTCCACCCCGACGGGGTGGTCGGTCCGTCCGTGTCCGGTGGTAAATCGCCCGGGGTGCTGCCGGTGACCAAAGCGTTCCTTGCTAACCGCCCCGGTGGCGTCCTTGGCGATGGTCCCATCGTGGCAGCGGAGGCAACTGAGCGTCCCCATGCCGGGGTTCGACTTGCTGGTGGCGGTGCGCCCGAAGCGTTTGGTCAGGTCGGCCCGCGTGTTCCACAACGGCGGCGTCTTGGGCTCCTCGCCCGCGGGCGTATGGCAAGTGCCGCACTTGTCGAACCCCTCCCACGCGGCGGTGGTGAAATCGTGCTTGGAACCCTCCAGGTCGGCGAACGCCCATCCGCAGACGAGCGTCATCACGACCACCGCTCCCCCAACGATCACGGCACGTTTCATCGGCTGGCTCCTCGTGAAAGTCGGCCGGTTCGACCGGTTACCTTGCCGAACGCCTGCGCGTACGGGAAATCCACGTGCTGGAAACCATGACAGGTCATCGTACAGGTTCCGGACATCCGCCCGGTATCGACGTATTCGACGCCCCGCCCGGCGACCGGACGCACGACGGAGAGATCGAAATTGATCAGGTTGCTGTGTCGGCGGCTGTTACCTTGCACCCCGTGAGGATCGTGGCAGACGCTGCACGGGGTTTGAATGTCCACGATGTGCCGGCGGTGGCGCGAGAAGCTTTCGTCGTTCAGGATGCTCTCGCGACTGTGGCACTCATAGCACAGGGCATAGGACTGGGCGCTCTCGGTGGTGTAATCGTTGGTGTCGTAGTTCCTGAGCAGTAACGGCTCGAAGCGCGACCCGTGCGGGCCGTTGGGGCCCGTGCCGCCCGCTGAGCGAGCGTTGTCGCTGTTGTGGCAGTCGGTGCAGGTGATGATGCTGCCTACGCGGAGCGGTGGGATCAGGCTGACCACGTCGCGATTGCGCCGCGGGCCCGCCACCGGATGGAACGACGGGTTGCGGGTCTGGAACTCCATACGCACGTTGGTCTGGCTGACTTCGCGCGCCGTGTTCAGCCGCGGCCGGAAGACGCTGTTGGAGTGGCATTTGAAACAGATCTCGTAAGCGAAGCGGGCGTTATCGATCCGGCGGCCGGTGATGGTTACGCCGGAAACGTGCAGCCCGGGCCCCTTCACCAATTGCCCGCGCGTGCCCTGTACGGTACCGAAGGGGTTGTGCTGTACGGCGTGGGGATTGTGGCAATCGACGCACTCGACGTGCCGCCGCATGGTGAAGAAGTTCTCGGTGGGGTCGTGAACCCCGGTGCGGATCCTGGGGTTGTGGGCCGAGCGCTTGCCGATGTCCGCGGCGATGTTGAAGCTGGCCACCGCGCCGCTGTGGCAGTTCAGGCAGTTGTCCTCCTCGCGTCTGAAGCGGAGCAATCGCTCGCGCTCGGGCGCCGAGTGAATCTTGTGGCAGTTAGTGCAGCCGTTGTCGGCCACCGAGTGATACTTGAGCCGCTCGCGCGGGTCGACGATTCGATTGGTGGTGCGTTTGCCGCTGGTGGCGTGCGAACCGAGGGGCCAACCGTCCATGTCGTGGCAGGTTACGCAGATGGCGGACATCTGGTCGGAAACCCGCAGGAAGTCGCCCAGCTCATTGTCATGCGGATCGTGACACGTGGTGCAGTGCACCTCGTGGTGCACGCCCATCGGCAGGTCGCGCGTCACCAGCTCGGGGGGGCGAAGTTGGGGGTCCCGGTTGGACAAGGCCCGGTCGTAGCGGAACCCGATCGGATGGTCGTCCGACAGGTCGTTGGTCAGGTCGGTGGTGCCGGGTGGGATGGTCCGGGCGGTCATAACCACCGGATGCGTCTGCGGCCGGGAGAGCAGATTGCCCAAGGCCATCGAGCCGTCGTGGCAACTGAGGCACATCTTGGACGGCCCCGACGGCTGGTCGATACGCGCGTCGGTGGTGGAACTCTCGTAGATGCGGTAGTGCACGCGCGGGTTCTCGCGGTTCCACAGCGGGGTCTGCGGGGCGGCGTTGTGCGGGGTGTGACAGAAAACGCAAATTTCGTTTTCGGTCACCGCCCGAATCGCCCCGGGGCCACGGACCGATAGGTCGTGCTTGGAGTTGACGATCGATTCATCCGCAAACGCGGCCGTGGCGATCAATCCTGCCGTTAAGACAATCAATCGTTGAATCAGTGTCGCCCTCATCCGGCGTCCCTCAAATAGGCAAATACCTGGATGCGACGGTTGGCGGAGTCCGCCACCCAGATGCGGTTGTCCCAGTCAATGGTCAATCCGGCGGGCAGGGCGAACTGGCCCCGTCCCGTCCCTTCATGCCCAAACGCCAACAGTAACCGACCCTGGAGGTCGAATATCTGAACGTTCTCAAAGTGGCTGTCAACGACGTACAGATGTCCGTCACCGTCAAAGGCGACGCCCTTGGGCAGCGAGAAGTCGCCCGCCCCGTCACCCTTCTGGCCGATGACCCGTACGCAGCCCCCGTCGAGGTCCAGCAATTGCACGCGGAAGTTGCCGGTATCCGCGACCAGCAGGTGGTCGCCGCCGTCCCAGGTAATGTGTGACGGATAGTTGAACTCACCCGGAGCAGCGCCGTTGTGTCCGATCCGGGCCACCTCGTGCCCCGAAAGATCGAACACCACGATCGTGTGGGCCCCGCCGTCAACCACGTAGAGCCGATTGCGCGCAGCGACGTGGACGATGCCGACCGGGCGTTTCAAGAGGTCCGCACCGAACCGGTTGTGACAGTTCCCACGCGTGTCCAGTTCGACCACCTCGTGCCGCTCGGCATCGGTGACGAAAAGCCGCCGCCCCGCCCACGTAACCCCGATCGGCGCACCGAAACGTTCGTCCGCCCATCCGCTGACCAGGGTGTGCGTGCGTTTGTCGAGATCGATGAGGTGGACGGCCGAGGCGCTGCCGTCGGCCACGGCGAGCAGATGCCCGGCATGAACGGCCACCGAATGCGGGCTGGAGAACGGGATCGGCGGGCGCGGCCCGCGGAAAGTGGACTTGAAAACCTCGCCGCCGGACACCGCCGCACTGAGGTCCATGCTGCCGCGTAACTCGCCCACCAGCTTGATGCGCGGGGTCTCAGGCGCCGCCGGCCAGACCAGCGGCGGGTCGATGAGCGGGAACAAATCCCCCCGCGGTGCGGCGCAACCACTCAGCAACCCGGCTACGGTGAGGCAACTCGTCAACGCCAGCAGGGTCCGCTGTGCGGACCTGCGGTACTGTAGCGTTGTCCCTTGTGGGCGGCGCACCGTCGTTGTTCGCCACCCACAAGGGGTGACGCTACATCCCTGTCCCCTCGCTTGCGCTCGGGGCTCGGATGAATGGCGCCGGTTCGCATACAATGGTTTAACGTCGGGCCAGCACATTGGGAATGTCTCTACGAACCCGCAGGTAAACGCCGAAATCGTCCTCATCCGACTCGGGCAAATCAAGCCGATCGTACTCGAAGGTCAGTTCCGCCGTCAGGTCGCCCATCACGTAATCCAACCCGGCGGCGACGTCCCACGCGCGGGTGATGCCGTCAACCGAATCATCCTCCCACCGGTAAGCTACACGATCGAAGATCGACATGTTCTCTCGCAGTTGCCACCGGTGATCGAGTTCCACGTCGATGATGGTCACGTTGCGGCGGTCGTAGCCGCCTTCAAAAAAGAAGCGCGAGAACCGCGTCGAGGCGTCCAGGGTGTGCTCCGGCGTTTGGAGAATGTGCACCAGACCGTCAAGGTGGAAGGCATCGTAAGGCTCGACGGTGTCGTCGAAAATCTCATACTCCGCGCCCAGCGCGAAGCGCTTGTGGTCGTACTTCACGCCCAGGCGATGGTGATTGGTGCGGTCCGCGTAGCGGGCGAAGCCGGTGGTGGGCTGGTACAACAAGTCCGCGAAGGAAAAACCCGTAGTGTGGTCCGGACGCTCCTGATTCCGATACGAAAACCGATAGTAGGGAGTCAGCCCGTTATTAAATCGCTGCTCCACGCCGGCGTCCACCCGGATGGTGTCAATCTTGCCGTGCGTCGGCGTGCGATACTGGTAGTCCACCAGGATGTTGCCGCCGTCGGCGATCCGACCGCTGCGCACTCGGGCCAACTGCGTGACGTCGCCGATGCGGATGACCATGTAATCCCGCCCGGCGAGGTAGTAGTGGCGATTGGACGCGTCCGCGACCACAATGCTGCTGGGGATCACGTTGCGGTTGCGCAAAGTGATGTTGACCGGGTCGCGAAAGGCCGCCGACTCGTCTATTACCACGCGCACCCCGCTGTCACCGCTGAGGTTCTCAGTGTCGTAGGCGAGGGCCAGATTGGCGTACAAGTGCCCGTAGGGGTTCTTGCGGTTGTACTGCCAGTCCACCGAACCGCCGTACTGATGCGTGTTGACGTCGTCCTCGACGTCCTCGTACAGGGCGAAGAGGTCTACCGTAGTGGTCAGGTTGCTGTAGAGCTGGTGGACCAGTTGGAAGTCGAAGCGCTGCGTCTCGACGTCGAGCCCCTCGTAGTTCTCGCGGTTGAACTGATACTTATACAGCGTTTGTAGCTGATCGCTGTGGCGCAAGGTCAGTTGCGGACCGATCTCGAAGTAGTCCCGGGCGAAATCGCCGCTTTCTTCCTGCCAGTGCACCAGCGTTCTCAACTCGTGCTGGTGGCTGCCGCCGAACTCCAACTCGTGCTCCAGGGTGAAAAGGTCACGGGTGGTATCGAACGGCTGGTCCAGCCCCTGATACTCCTGCTTGGTCTCCGCGTGCTCGTAGTCGTACTTGAGGCGGTGGTGGTCCGTGAAAATCACCTCACCCCCGAAAACGAAGGTGCTCTCGGTGAAGTGTTCGTCGTCGCGTTCGTCCCAGTTGCCGGTGCGATCGGTCTCCAGGTAGTCGTAGCTGAGGTGCATGGGGAACTTCTGGTGGGCGAAGTCCCAACTCGTTCCGAACCCGGTGCGCTCCTCGTCGAGGGTCGGCAGGAACCGGCGGCTGATCCGATCATCCACGCGCAGGGCATAGACCGATCCGGACAAGAGCTTGCCGGTGAAGAAGTTGGCCCGCATGTCGTACTGGAGCAGGTGGCCGGTATCGTGGTCGTCGCGGGCGGAGAACCACCCGCGCTCCTCGTGACAGCTTTGGGTCAGGGCGAAGCTAATGTCGCCGTCGAAGGTGATGAAGCTGGGGTCGAGCACCGTGCCCGCAAGGCTAAACCCGATCCGTTCTTGGAAGGTGTAGTCGCGGTTGCTCTGAGTGCTTTTGCCGCGCATGAGCCCGCGATAGGGCTGGCGCACCTTGGTGTGGCCGTAGTCACCCTCGAATTCCAGGTAGGCGTCCAGCCGGTCGAGGGTGAAGTAGTCCTTCGTCTTGGTGTCCGCCTTCGACTCTGTTTCCGCCTTGGCTTCGTGGGGGAGAAACGATCCTGCGAGCAGGCCGCAGATGATCGACGACATGAAGCTCAAGCGTATGCCCGCGCCGTGCATAGCTTACCTTCGCAGAATTAGGATGTTGAGTTCCCGGAGGCTGCACAGCCGCGCCCGTCCAACCCCCGCCTTCCACCTACCCGACGCCCCCCTGCGGGCACGGATTACCACCCGGCAGGAACGTCAGGCGTTTTACTGAATCGGCATTCTAGGCAGCGCCTCGCCATCGTGCAACCGCGATTCGCCAAAGAAACTGGGCCGGGTGGAGAGTTGCGGCGCGAGGCTGAAAACCTTACAAACTACGCTGGCCCGTTCGATGGGTGCGGTTGTGTCGGGCCTGAGGCCTGGCAGTACTGGTAACGTCCGCGACGGGCTGCCGTGAGACAAAGGTTAATTCCCAGTGGAGGTGCGTTGTGAATAAGCTGCTGGATCGGTTCTTACGCTACGTCAAGGTTGAAACCACCGCCGTCGAGGAGACCACCGACTACCCGAGCTCACCCGGGCAATTGAACCTGGGCAAAATGCTCGCTGAAGAGATGCAGGTCCTTGGGCTTGCGGACGTGAGCCTCGACCGGCACGGTGTGGTTATGGGCACCGTGGCGGGCAACGTGAAGAAGGCCCCCACCATCGCCTGGCTCGCCCACATGGACACCTCCCCCGAGGCTTCGGGCAAAAACGTCAAGCCGGTGATCCACAAGAAGTACAACGGCAAGGATATCGTGCTGCCCGGCGACAAGAGCAAGGTCATCCGGGTCGACGAAACCGAGGAGCTGGTCGCTCTGAAGGGAAAGACTCTCATCAC